>JAJQFG010000042.1 GCA_021201315.1 Erysipelotrichaceae bacterium | reverse complement strand
TTTCTCTAGTGTTTTTCATTACAATGTACAATTCTGTGGGAATTTAGGTTATAAAGTAAATTAATTAATTCTCTGATATCTTTAAGTTCAATATGTGAATCTTCATAAAGAATTTCTTTGTTATAAGTTGTTTGATATATTAGATCATGTAATGTCGGTATGATAAAGGCTACAACATCAATATCACTTTGATAGGTGTCATTATAAATATCTAAGCCATAGTTTTGACTACCTCTAACAAAGATGCCAAAGAAAGCATGATGAGGATGCAGGGATTGAATATACGTATATTTTTGATTGAGATCATTAAAAATAATTGTATTTCTATCCATGAATACGCTTTCTTTCATCGCGTTTAAGTAATTCAATGATTTTTTCTTTGGACATGCGTTGTAATTGCATATGATAGGCTTTATCTAAGAGTTCTTTATATCTTTGATGATTTTCAAAACCATTAGCTATAAGATCTTTACCTGTAACAATTGGTTCCCATGCCTTATTACCTAAACGATCAATCTTATCATCCATATAATCAAGAAATGCCTCATATTGCTTCATATCATGATATCCCCTACCAAAATAATCACACATACTCAAAAGCATCAAATCCTCCAAACAAAAACAACCACCATCATTAATACAATCAATCTTTTTTAAAAACTTAAGATATTTCATATCACGTGATTTTCCACGCGCTAAAATAAATAAATACATATGATAATGAATCATCACTTTAATATATTCACGCATCTTTTTATTACTAATCAAATCAACTTCTTTAAAAACATCCAATCCTGCAAGTTCATGTTGTAAAGCCTGGCCTTGTTCATTGGTAACACTAGGTTTACCAATATCATGAAGTAAGGCAGACCACATAAATGCTTCAGGATAATGTGAGTATTGTTTACAAGTAGCTGCTAAATCTAATACAAGCATGGTATGATTGAAGACATCACCTTCTGGATGATAGTCTTTGCGTTGTGAGCAATTGATAAGATTTTTTAAATAAGAAGGCAAGGCATCAATGTCTTTAAGGAATTGAAAGCCTAAAGATGGATGTGATGACATGAGTATTTTTTTATATTCTTCATAAACTCTTTCAATACTTAAATCTTTTAGCATACCTTGTTTTATCATTATTTGACAATAATGTTGCGTTTGATAATCTACTCGCATTTCAAAACGTGCGACAAAATTGGCTATTCTAAGGATTCTTAAAGGATCTTCTTGAAAGGTTTGGGGATTGACCATACGAATGATATGATGATGAATATCATTAATTCCACCTACCAAATCAATTATTTGATGATTTTCATAATCATACATAAGGGCATTCATTGTGACATCACGTCTTTCTACCGCTTTTTCTAAAGGTAGTTCACTATCAATCATCACATCAAAGTCTTGGTGCTTGTTTCCTGTTTTTCTTTCTTTTCGAGGTAAAGCAAAGTCATAACCAGGTAGTGTGTTTAAACCAAGTATAGCAAAGCTTTTACCATAGGTATTCACCTTACCATAGTGAGATAATATATTTTTGAGTTCATCAAAGGATAAATGATAGATTTCTAAATCCATATCTTTACTATTTAGTGGTTGATGATTCATTTGACTTAAAACAAAATCTCTAACTGTACCACCAACAATATATACCTTACCACCATGAGACATAATATCCTTAAATATGGTATCTGCCAAAGGCAAAACTTGTATTATATCTAGCATAAAATCCCTCCTTATATATCAAAAAGATTATCAATTGATAATCTTTTTTAACGCTGGATGTGATGACATTAAAGTTTTAATACCATAAGGCATTGAAAAAGCCACATCAACAGTATTACCTTGTTTCTTTACAACAACACCCTTACCAAAAACATCATGCATAACTAATTCTCCAACACGAAGTTCTTTATCATCATGTATCACTGTATATTGATGATCCTTTTTACTAACAATAGTATCATAGGTATCAGGCTTTTTACCAACATGTTCAACATGTTCATCGCCTAATTCTTTAATAAACTGGGAACCCGTTTTTAATGATTGATTAACATAACTATAACCTGTATTTTCCGTAATAAACAAACCTTTTTTAGCTCTTGTAAAAGCAACATAAGCCAATCTTCTTTCCTCTTCCATACCATCTTCACCAGCTTCCATTAAGCTACGTGGACTTGGAAAAATTTCCTGAGAACAGCCAACCACAAAAACATAATTAAACTCTAATCCTTTAGCCATATGAATACTCATTAATGATACATAATCATGATTATTTATTTCATCTTGAGATGTGTATAAAGCAATATCTTGTAGATAGTTTTCAAAAGTAGCGCTGTCTTCATGAGTCTCCATATATGTAGCAATAGAATTCTTTAGTTCCATAATATTAGCAATTCTATTTTCATCGTTATCTTTTTTAAGCATAGCCATATATCCAACATCATTCATTAATTGTTCAAATACTTCTGGAAGTGGCAAGGTTGATTTTTTAGCTTTTTCGATACTTGATGCGAAATTTACTAAAGCTTTTTTAGCTTTAGCAGACAAATTAATTTCCTGTGAAAAAGTACATAATGCTTCATAATCATTCATACCATATTCTATAGCTTTTAATTGAATTCTTTCTAATGTTTTAGCGCCTACACCACGAGATGGTACATTAACAATTCTTTCAAAAGATAAATCATCACCATTAACCATTAAACGTATATAACTTAAAGCATCTTTAACTTCTTTACGATTAAAGAATTTTAAACCACCAAATATCTTATAATTAATATGTCTTTGAATTAATTTTTGTTCAAATGTACGAGATAAATAATTAGCACGATAAAGTATCGCAAAATCACTTTCAACACATCCATTATGTATCATTTCTTCAATTGTATCAATAACATATCGTGCTTCACTTTCTTCATCAACTGCACTATAGTGATGAATCTTATCACCAACATCTTCTAAGGTATATAGATCTTTATCAACACGATTATGATTATTCTTAATCAAATGATTGGATACATCTAGAATAGCTTGGGTAGAACGATAGTTTCGATCTAGTATAATAGTTTTAACATTATCATAATCACTATCAAAATTCATAATAAAATTTACATCAGAACCTCTAAAAGAATAAATCGTTTGATCAGGATCACCAACTACACATAAAATAGCTTTTTCTGATAAATATTGAATTAAATTATAATCAATTCTCCCTACATCTTGAAACTCATCAACATGAATATATTGATAACGTCTTTGCCAATATTCTAAGATATCAGGATATTCTTCAAATAATTCTAATGTTTTAAGTAATAGATCATCAAAATCTAACATAAAATGTTCTTGATTATAGGTTTCATAAGCTTCATATATGACCGCTTTTTGTTGATCAGCGGTAAAATCACCAGCAAATTCATAAGCTACTGATGGTGATATACGATTGTTTTTTTGAGAAGAGATATATTGAATGAGACTTTTAGTAGTAATGGTTTTATTATCAATTTCTTTTTCTTTGCATAGTTTTTTTAGAAGTGATTTTTGATCTTCTTCATCAATAATAATAAAATTACTAGGATAACCTAAAGCATTGATATTTCTTCTAAGAATTCTTACACATAAAGAATGAATCGTACATAAAGTAGCACCACTAGCATAATCCCCTAATATATTAATAACACGTTCTTTCATTTCATTAGCAGCTTTATTCGTAAAAGTAATGGCTAAAATACGATAAGGTTCAATCCCTACATTTTCAATCAAATAAGCAATACGATAAGTCAATACTCTCGTTTTACCACTACCCGCTCCAGCAACAATACGTAAATTAGACGCTAAATAAGTAGCTGCTTCTTTCTGTTTACTATTTAAATATTGATCCAAATCCATATTTAGCACCTCCAAAACTATTGTAACTTGAATTGTAACATAACTCAAGAATTAATTCTAAACGTTTTAACGCTAAAGCGATAAACCAATAAACAAGCTATAGCACAATAAATGACATCAAAAGCTATCATGGTTATGCCAAAAGTTACTACTGGTAAGCTTAAATCCATCATATAATAACAAAACATATATGTCAAAGTTGTTACAATGGTATAAGCTGGTTTAACAATCTCCTTGTTTTTATTAAAAGGCTGCATCAAATAATATAATGTTAAATAATGAATAGTAAAGAATATACACATACACATGATAGAAATAAAAGCTATCACTGAATAATAGAATGGATAATGACATAGATATAAAATAACGCTATAAGTAACAGCAATGATTAAAGCATAGGTACTATTCATTTTGATCATTTCTTTAAGTCTAATAGAAAATAAATGTAATAAATTTTTAGGTTCTCTATAGAATGTATAATTCAGTAATGAATGATCACAGTTAGAGAACATTGTTCTTGTAACATCTTCACTATTATTAAGTATATATAAAACAAATAGAAAAAAGGGTAAAGCATTAACAACATCTACAGAAGCTTCATCAACAATATCAGATATATCAGGTATAAAAATAAATATTGATAACGAGGCACAAGCAACAATGCCACAAACAATACATTTGATATAAGTCATACGCCATAATGCTTTATGATGTCGTTGCATAAATAAATCATGCATCATTTCAAAGCCATGTTTAGTTGATTGAATGTTTGTATTTTCGATGCGTTGTAGATAAGTTGTTTCATTGATTTGTTTAGTATCAATGTCTTTATTATTATTAAATATATGTTTAAATATATGCAGATATTGATCAAATCTATAAAGATAGATAAACCCAAGTATTCCTAATACAATAAATATATAACTAATATAATTGATCATAGATAATGATAAATAATAATCAAAATAGAATGTTAGAAATCCAATAATAAATATCATAACTGCAATAATAGTACAAATGGTTTGAATCATATCTATATCATAGTGATAATATAGATATATCTTAATAGCTAATATAGTTGATTTTATACCTATAATCATTAAAGCACATGTTAAAGTTTGAAAAGTATCTGTAATAAAGTATAAACATACAAAGAAACCAATAAAAGTTGTCAACATATAAAAGATAGACGTAGACATTACATATTTATGAGCATCCATACGCATAAGTACTAAAGCATAATATTTATCTTCACTACTATCTAAATCATAATTATGCACTAAGGCACCTACTAATGATAAAAAGAATAATATCCATAAAAATGAATAGTCAGGTTTATCCAATAAAAGGAATGGTAATACGATAAAAACCAATATATATAAGGCTTTTCTTAAAAAGAAAGTAATGGTGTCGAAAATAATAGATATAACCATACATATATTTTTTAATGTTTAATTAGCATATATGTTTAATGGTAGCATATACTTTATAATGGGTGTGTTCTTTAAGATGTAGATGAAATGGTTCATTTTATAGGTTAAAGATAGTTTGAATGATTGTTTGAATGTATTAATCATTGTTGTCATCCTTAAGCATAGTAATGATTTTTTCTTGATCTTTTTCAACGCTTTGTAAGATACCATGATTTAATATAACAATTTCATCGCACATTTCCATTGCTAATTCCATAATATGCGTTGATAATATTAAAATATGATTATCTCTAATATTTCTTAATATCCTTTTCATTTCATCTGCAGCTACTATATCTAATGATGTTAATGGTTCATCTAATAATAGAATAAATGGATTATAGATAAGATTAATTAGCATTTGCATCTTATTGGCCATACCATGGCTATAATCCTTTAATAGTCGATCTCTGTCTTCTTGTTGAATACCTACAATTTCAAAATATTCATCTATTGATTTTAAATCTTGAATATTATCTTTATTAATATCAATAAAGAATTGCAGGAATTCTCTTCCTGTAAGAAATTCAGGAACAGTAGGTGTTGATGTCACATAACCAATATGGTGCATATCAACATTGTGTTCTTCTCCATCATATAGATAAAAACGTCCCATTTCCACATTTAAATCACTATTAAGACAATTAAACAACGTTGTCTTTCCTGCCCCATTTCTTCCTAATAATCCATAGATTTTACCCTGTTCAAATGTAAAATTGATATCTTTTAAAACTTCTTTTTCTTCATATCCCTTTTTTAAGTGTTCTATAATAAATTGCATAATTGTTTTCCCTTCGTTTTTATTGAATAATATCTACACTTATTGTTTTATAAACTTCATCTATTAAATCTTTTTGAGCTAAATCAAACGAAAATGCCGTAGCCCCACCACATGCCGAACCAAGTCTAATAGCTTCCTTATAATCATGATCTTTTAAATAACCAGCTAAAAATCCAGCAACCATAGAATCACCACTACCAACAGAATTAATCAATTGACCTTTAGCTGCTCCACAATGATATACATGCTTAAATTCATCAATAAGCATAGCCCCATCACCACCAAGAGAAACTAAAACATTAATAGCCCCTTTTTCCTGTAATTGTAAGGCATAATGAATAAGATCAGCTTGATTATCAATAGAAACATTAAATATTTCTTCTAATTCACGATGATTTGGTTTAATTAAAAATGGATGATAAGGTAATACCTTAAGCAATAATTCATTAGTTGCATCAACTATTATACGAACATCTTTATTCTGTAAACGTAACATGATTTGTTCATAAATATCATTAGGTAATGATGAAGGTATACTACCTGCCATAATAAGTGTATCACCATCACTGATTTTATCTATCTTATCCATAAGTAATACTAGTTTATCTTCTGGTATATCAGGACCATTACCATTAACTTCAGTTTCCTTAGTACTTTTCATCTTAACATTAATACGAGAAAAACCATCATCTAAAGAAACCAAATCCAAGATAAAACCTCTTTCTTGTAACATTCTAACAATCTCATCACCACTAAACCCAGCTTTAAAACCCAAAGCTGTATTATTATAACCTAAACGTTGTAAAATCGTTGAAACATTAAACCCCTTTCCCCCTGGAAACATCTCTTCCTGATTAGATCTATTTGTTTCTCCATATTCAAAATAATCCACATGCATAATATAATCCAATGATGGATTAAAAGTCATTGTATATATCATAATACTTCCTCCTGAATTCATTATACTTTATCAATGAATCAAAGAAAAGTAAAAATGAGAAGAAATCATCTTCTCATCGTTAAGATTACATTTTGTATTTCTTTATTCATTACATGAGCATTTGCTTTTAACATATTTATAAACCCCCTTTAACATACATATATCACTCATATTTTATACAAATTCAGTATGAATAGTGAAAATTGCTATTAACTGATTGAATCCACATACTCTCTTATTTCATCATAAGAAGCAGCCTCAAATATTAAATCATCAATATATTTATAAGCCTCTAATGATAGATTCTTTAAAAATTCAGAATCTTCACAATAGTTCATTTTGAAACGTTTTAAAACACGTTGATAATAATCTTTTCGTTGGATTTCATATTCTTCTTTTTTACCCTCACCTCGTTCAATAACGCAATCAATATATTCCTTGATAGCTCTTAAATGATAACTCGGTAATTCTTTATATTCATCTTTCATATTATTATATCCTTTACAATTAATTAATTTATCATATATGTATAATTTAAATTTTATGCAAATTCGCTAAAAATAACAAAAATAGCTATTAACTGATTGAATCCACATACTCTCTTATCTCATCATAAAAAGCATTTTCAAATATCAAATCATCTATATACTTATACGCCTCTAATGATAAGTCTTTTAAAAACTCAGGATCTTCACAATAGTTCATTTTGAAGCGTTTTAAAACACGTTGATAATAATCTAATCTTTCCACTTCTATCTGTTTTCTTTCTCCTTCACCTATATCAATAACATGATCAATATACTCCTTGATTGCTCTTAAATGATAACTTGGTGATTCCTTATATTCGTCTCTCATATCTATCATATCCTTTACTACTGGTTCTTTATCATACAGTTTATCAATATTCTTCTGTATTTCACTATTTAACTCATGTGCATACTTAAATGCATAACCAATACTTTCTATTCTGTCCATATTATCAATTCCTTTCTTTTCCACAATATTTTTTATCTTTCCTAGTTCTACTATATAAATATATAGCTTATTATTTTTGTCTGGCCCGTATTTTTGACTCATTGGTTCATATCGTTTGATAAAATCATTTAAATCTTCAATAATACCCTCACCATATTCTCCATGATAAATATCTTCATAAATACATATCAATATGGCTTTATGATATTTTGATACATCATTTTCACCTTTACGATTATAATTAAAGAACATAGCTGCATCATAAAACAGATTCTTAGCCAGCAACTGTGCATCATCAATCGATCGTTGCCCTTCAATATCAATGTTAAGATAATCATTAACTAAAAAGTGATTATCAAGTATAGCACTCTTAGATTCATCACTGTTTCTTACCAGTTCTTTGTCTAATTTCACAAGACTAGTAACTGAGATATTTGTAATATCTTCAATGATTGTTTTAACAATATGTAATGTTCTAGGATCACCACTATCAATATTCATCATCTGCTTCAATAATGAATCAGAATATAATGGAATATTTTTAATAACATTATTGGCATAATCAACAGCATACTCTTTTTGTTGATCAGGTGTCATATAACTCATTATCGATGAATGATAAGGTGAAGTCATAAGTGTTTCAATAACATACTCAATTTGTTTTTGCGTATATTTCATAATTTTCCTCCTTTGTTAGGTCGCACAACAAACCCTTCTATTATTTATATACGCGAAAATTTTCCAAATTTCTTTTTTTATTTCAAAAAAATTGTATTTTTTGAAATTATTTAATTTTAATAACATGATAGCAAACAAACAATCTCGCAATTAAGCTATATTAGTAAATTTCACCTGTTTGATTTTTAAGAAAAACATAAAAAGATGATACATATAAACCTATATTTATTAAAACAATTTATGAGCAGCTTTACCCTACATGAATAATTTATATTTTATGCAAACTTTGTAAATATCTATGAAATTACTATTAACTGATTGAATCCACATACTCTCTTATTTCATCATAGGATGCATTTTCAAATATCAAATCATCAATATACTTATAAGCTTCTAATGATAAGTCTTTTAAAAAGTCAGGATTTTCACAATAGTTCATTTTGAATCGTTTTAAGACACGTTGATAATAATCAATTCTTTGTATTTCATGTTCTTCATCATGACCTTTATCAACACCTTCATAATATTCCGTATTAAGATTCATTTGGTGCTTATGACTAGTATAACGATTCTTTGGACTAGCTAGATACTAAAATCTTTTGATTAATAAGTCTCTTACAACCTGACTTGTCTCAGCTATCTTATTGATTGCATTATGTATTTCATCATTCATTACATGGACATTTACTTTTAACATATTTTATAGCTCCTTATGATAAATCTAATTGCAAAGCTTCAGCATATGTCTTAATTTCTTCTAGTGAAGCATTATTAAAAAGAAGATTGTCAATATGCTCATAATCATCATAAGATAAATTATCATCAAAGCAAACTTCTACACTATATTTATCAATAAAACGTTTCAACACACGATTATAGTAATCTTTTCTTTGTTTTTCACGTTCGTTATCAATACCTTCATAATATTGAGTATTAAGGTCCATTTGATATTTAAGACTAGTATAACGATTCTCTGGACTAGCTAGATACTGAAATCTTTTACTCAACAAATCTCTTACAGCCTGACTTGTTTCAGCCATCTTATTGATTGCATTCTGTATTTCATCATTCATTACATGGGCATTTACTTTTAACATATTTTATAGCTCCTTATAATAAATCTAATTGCAATGCTTCAACATATGTCTTAATTTCATCTAGAGAAGCATTCTTAAAAATAAGATTATCAATATAATCATATTCATCGTAAGATAAATCATCACTAAAACAAACATCTACATCATATTTTTCGATAAATCGATATTTAACTTTACTACAATTTTGTTTTCTTAATTTTTCATATTCTTCATCATGACCTTGTACAATTCCTTTTTCAATTCCTTTTTCAATTCCATCATCAACCCCTTCATAATATTGCGTATTAAGATCCATTTGATGTTTAAGACTAGTATAACGATTCTCTGGACTGGCTAGATACTGAAATCTTTTACTCAATAAGTCTCTTACAGCCTGACTTGTTTCAGCCATCTTATTGATAGCATTTTGTATTTCATCATTCATTATATGGGCATTTGCTAGGGCAAATTCAAACATTTTTTTATCACTCATATTCTCAATTCCTTCCTTTCTAAATATTTCTGTAGAATATTCTAAATCAACAATTAACAAATCCTGTTTACTGTTAAGATCAATATTACCACTTGCATCAGTGAAATGAATCCAATGATAACCATCATTTGATACAATAACAGCACCTTTAGGGTAATCACCTTTATATTTTGTTTCATAAAAACATATTAAGTGTATAAAAGCATATGTAGATTCGTCATCATTACCGATATTACTTTCAAATACACGCATAGTAGCTAGATATCTTTCTAATTTGGGCATTAATCGTTTATCAGAAATATCGCTTTGAGGTTCAATATCAACAATAGTATTTTGTTTTTCTAAAGAAAATAAGCTATCTAAGACAGATGTCTTACCACGTTTATGTTGTCTTGTCATTTCATTTCGAATACTGATAATTTCATCAAAATCAATATCAATATTCAAATAATTCTTAAAAACAAATTGAATTAATCGACAGGATTCATCATCACTGCCATTAAACATAAATTTAAACAAAGAATCATCTATTGTTTTGATATTCGAATTCATCAAGAAGTCTTTTGTCCATTCTCTGCGTTCTTTTCTAGTTAGTGGTTTCAAGACAATTTGATATTCATATTTTTTCATTAAATCTTTAATTAAGTTATCAATTAAGTTATTCGTTAGCATATATACTCCTCCATATAGGAGTTTAAAACAAACCCCTCTATTATTTATATACGCAGAAATTTTTCATTTTTCTTTTTTTTCTTGAAAAAAATTTAAATTTTTTTTGCAGGAGTATTTATGATTATATTATAGCAAACTTAATTACATATTGCAATTAAAAAAATAACCAGTCAAGAGTTACTCTTGACTGGTTTTATTTTAATTCATAAATCGAAATATTAACCAACATGGCCTCCACCAGCATAATGTTTGACATAATAGCTTTCAGATAAACTAGAGATCTTTACACCAGTTTTAGTGCCTGAGGCATGAACGAACTGTCCACCACCAATGTATAGACCAACATGGGTAATACCACTTGAACCTGTAGTGCCTTTAAAGAAAACTAAGTCTCCTACTTCTAGATCTGATTTATCGACACGAGTTGTAGCACTATATTGGGAAGCAGCTGTTCTAGGAATGTAGATGCCATATTGACGATAGCACCATTGTGTGAAACCTGAACAGTCAAATGTATTTGGTCCTGTAGCACCCCATACATAGCTACATCCTACTTTAGTAAGTGCTAAATCTACGAGTTCTTGATATTTCTTTTGTACAGTAACAGTGAGTGTTTCAGTTGTTTCGTTACCACTACTATCACTAACTGTATAACTTACAGTATATTTTCCTGTTTTACTTGTATCAACACTATCATCTATAACAACTTCATCTGTTAAATCACCATCTTTGTTGTCAATAGCACTTTTTAGATAAGATGATGCATCGAATGAAGCGTCTTGTTTGATTTTGACAGATGTTTTTGTTAGTGATATTTCTGGAGCAGAGATGTCTTCTACGTCTATGGTTAGAGTGACATTAGATGCATTACCAGAGGTATCTGTTACAGTGAGTGTGACTGTTTGTGTTTCATTAGATATTGGATCAATGTCTTTGTCTAATGTGACTTCTAAATCATCTTCACTGTCATAGTTATCACTGATGGTCATATAGTCTTGATATAGGAATTCTTTACCATAGTCTAGTGTGATCGTATCGTTTTCTATATCAATGGTTGGTGCCGTTGTATCAACAATGTTGAATTCAATGGTTTCAGTTGCAGTGTTATCAGAGTTATCAGAGACTGTTAAAGTAATGTCTTGACTTCCAAGTGTTGAGGTATCAAGTTCTTTATCATATTCTATGAATGCTGTAACATCTCCATCAACGTTGTCAATTGCTTGAATATAATCAGTGATGTTATTACTGCTATCAACTTCAATATCAATGGTATAACCATTGGTTTGTTTGATGATTTCAGGTGCTAATGTATCTATGACTTCAACATTCACTGTTTTAGTGATTGTATTGGAGAATAGATCAGTAGCAGTAACTTCGACGTTGTAATTACCTAGTGTATAAGCATCATAGGTGTCATCATTGATGATGATATCTAAGGCATCCAAGGAATCACAGTTGTCAGATATTGAAAACATTGTTTTGTCTAATTCTGTGCCATAGAGGACTTGAATTTGTGAGGCATCGATGGTTGGAGCAACTCTGTCAATTGCAGCGTAACCAACTAAACCTAATGTAGAGACAAACAATAATGGTATAAACATCGCTTTGCGATTTAAGATGTGTTCTTGAATGTTTTTCAAGGTTTCATCAGATATGTTGTTTTTTATATATTTTTTAATTTTTTTCGATTTATTTTGTATGTCGAATTGTTTCGTTGTTCTTCCTCCTTTTCTTTAATATACCCGAAGTTATAATAACACTATCATTTTTATTTGTCTACCATTTTCTTAAGAATTTCTTAAGAAATAGAAATAACGTTGATTTATTCAACGTTATTTTTGAAGTATTTTCTTATGTATTGTTGATCCTGGGTGAGTTGATTAATTAGTCCTTGACGATTTTCAAAGGTTTTTTCACCACGTATGATGTCATAGAATTCTACTTTGAGATATTCTCCATAGATGTTTTCATTAAAGTCTAAGATGTTGACTTCTAATGAATAGGAGGATAATTCACTAAACGTAGGATTTAAACCTATATTACACATGCCCATATAAATATGGTCATGAATATAAGCTTTAACAACGTAGACACCTCGTTTAGGTAAGTAGTAGTTTTTGTATTCGATATTGGCTGTCGCAAAGCCAATGGTTCTACCGATTTGTCGTCCTTTGATGATTTTACCTGTGATGGTATAGTTTCTTCCTAAAAGTATATTAGCTTGTTGGATCTGACCATTATCAAGGCATTGTCTTATTCTAGATGAGGATATTTTTTGATGGTCATAGATGACTTCATCGATGATGCTTACATCTATATAAGGATAATCATACAAATAAGAGGCATCTCCTTGGTTTTGATATCCAAAACGGAAATCAAAACCACAGACGATGTGTTTGATATTGGTATTAATAATATATTTTTCGATGAATGCGTCTGGAGATAGTCTAGCTACTTCTTTGGAGAAGTCAATGATGAATAAGTAATCAATGTTGAGTTTTTCTAGTATGTTTTGTCTGTCTATCATGGATGAAAGGTATTTTTCTTCTTTTAAATAGCCTAGAATGTAGCCTGGTTGATGATCAAAGGTCATTAGGGCACTTTTATAC
This sequence comes from Erysipelotrichaceae bacterium, assembly GCA_021201315.1. Lineage (GTDB taxonomy): Bacteria > Bacillota_I > Bacilli_A > Erysipelotrichales > Coprobacillaceae > JAJQDJ01. Next base: position 12,649 of record JAJQFG010000042.1, on the reverse strand, counting down.
CCTTTTTCTTTTGATACGTTTATAACCTCGTTTACGAGCGCCATATGACCTAGATGTAACCCATCAAAGAATCCAATAGCACTAACAATAGGTTCATGAATAGGCTGTTGATGTCCATCTAAATGTATGACTTTCATTAAAACAACCCTCTTATACTCTTCAAATAACCATGACCATTAGGACCATAAACAGCCAACACCTTGTTTTCCTTATTAACCACTACTACCTCATGATCAATATCACTTTTAATCAGCTTACCATGATAAACAACATTCTCATCATCTATTATATAATGCTCCCAATCCTTAAAAGCATCCTCTAAACTCAACAACTCATAATCACCATGATATAAATCATCCAAACTCACACAATCATCAATCTTAAAACAACCAGAACGAATTCTTTCTAAAGACTTCATATGTCCAGGATATCCTAAAGATAAAGCCATATCATGACATAATGATCTGATATAGGTTCCCTTCGAACAAGCTACTTTCATGGTTATTTCATTATCTATAACATTTATTAATTCAATATCATATATATTAATTTCTCTAGGTTTTATTTCTACTTTTTCATTATTTCTAGCATATTCATAAAGTTTTTTACCATTCACTTTAATGGCTGAATACATTGGTGGCAACTGTTGTTGCAAGCCAATATATGATTGTATGACTTCTTCTAGATTGTTGATACCATTGAATGTCTTCGTTTCAATAACATTACCAGAAGCATCATAGGTATCTGTAGAAGTTCCTAAAGAAAGTGTTGTAATATATTCTTTATTATCACTTTGCAGAAATTGTAAGGCTTTGGTAGCTTTACCAATAACGAGTACTAAAACGCCACTAGCATCAGGATCCAATGTACCACAATGCCCTACTTTCTTTATATGAAGTGTTTTTCTAACGATATTGACAACATCATGACTTGTCATATGTATCGGTTTATTAATAAGTAATATGCCATCCATTTTCATCACCAAGGGATAGTATACCATAAAACAAAATAAATGAAAGTAAGTTTATAAGAAAGTTAAGATTAATATTTTAACAAAATTATTTTATTTATATCATTTTTATGTTATTATATTAAAAATAATGTTAATATCGAGGTGTACATATGAACGCAATTGAAATTTTAGGATTATCAATACAATTCAGTCCATGGGATAAGCAAAATAAACTTCCATTATATATCACTAATACTTTTTTAATACAAAAAGCTAATATTAATGGAATTCTTTGTCTTGCACTAACACCACAAGATGAATTTCCAAATATATCTTCTTTAAAAAAACAAATGAAAAAAATACAAGAATTAGAAAATTTACCAATATTTTTAAAACTAGATTTTATGACAGACTATCGTAAAACAAGTCTTGTCCAAAATGAGATATCTTTTATTTTAACCGATAAAATGGTATATCTTCCATTTATGTATACATTGATTACAAATGAACATCATTTTGCAATAAATGAAAAATTAACTAAGTTTTCTCAATTAATTTTTATTTGGATACTATATCAAAATGATAAAAAATATTATATGAGCAACGCTATTAAAGACCTCCATATTTCTAACATGACAGCTTCTAGAGGTTTCCGACAACTTATTAATACGGGACTGTTTATTGAATATAAGGATGGAAGAAATATCTATTTAATTACTAAATATGAAAAAAAAGAATTAATAGATAAAATAAGTCCATATCTAAAGTCACCTATTATATATACAGGCTATATTGATAAAAAAGATATCAATGAAAATATGATTATATCAGGAGAAACAGCATTAAGTCATTATAGTTTCATTAGTACACCTCAAGTAACGACATATGCTATTGAAAAAATAAATACAAAAAATATAAATATATATAATGAACTTATAGATTCTAAGAATCAAGTTCGATTAGAAGTATGGTTCTATAATCCTTATATATTTAGTAATGATAATCAATATGTTGATGCTATATCATTAATTCTTACATTGATTGATAATCAAGATGAAAGAATTGCTTATGAACGGGATCAATTATTAGATGCAATACTTAATCATAAGGAGGATTTATGAATGGTATAAATTCATTTAAAGAATATTTTAGAGGTTTTGAAAATGAATATGTCATAATTGGTGGCACGGCATGTGATCTTCTCATGTCACATGCAGAATTATCTTTTCGTGCAACTAAGGATATTGATATGGTATTAATTATCGAAACATTAACAAAAGAATTTGGAGATGTTTTTTGGTCTTATATTAAAGATGCAAATTACCAATTTATTTATAAAGGACATACACAATTTTATCGATTTTCAAAACCAAAATCAGATGAGTATCCTGCAATGATCGAATTGTTTTCCAAAAATCAAGATTGGTTACCTGATGAATTAAAGAAACAAATTATACCTATACATATAGATGATAATATATCTAGTCTATCTGCAATTTTATTAGATGATACATATTATAACTTTCTTTTAGAAGGTATAACAGTCATTGATGAAATATCAGTTTTAAAAGCTGAGTACATTATTCCTTTTAAAGCAAAAGCCTGGTTGGGTCTTACTGAAAGAAAAGAAAATGGTATACATGTAGATAGTCGTGATATAAAAAAACATAAAAATGATATTTTTCGTTTATCTATGCTATTAACTCCAGATAAAAAAATATTATTACCAAAATCTATCAAAGAAGATATGTCACAATTTATTTTAAAATTAGATAATGAAGAAATAAATATAAAACAACTAGGAATTTATAAAATGAGCAAAGAATCAATCTTACAAATGCTTACTCAAATTTATATTTAATTTTACATTAAAGCATCTTAACGATCCCAACTATAAAGAAATGAGTTTGCTCATTTCTTTATTATTTGACAATATAAATATTTTAATATTTTATATTTTTTTGATTCTTTCTTTAAGTAACTTTCTGAATTGTCTAGCTTTAGGATTTAATTCATCAATATCACATTCAACAATAGCATTCCATGAAACTATAATACTCTCTATAACTTCATTATAAAGTGCTTGTTTATTGTCACCAATAGCATAAACCTCTAATTCTGGAATATCACAATAATATCTATTATTTTCATAATAATAAGTAACTTCTAAATTATCTTTAAATTGTAAATGTATGTTACTATTACTAATATTTGTAAATGTAAATTTACCATTATTAGCTTTTCTGAATGCTCTTTTTATCTTATAATTTTTAGTTTCATCATAAAGCATTTCTTCTTCCCCACCTAACATGATTAAACCATAATAATAATCACGAATATTAGTACAAGGTTTAACATTTGTTAAACGTATATATTTATTCATAGAATTTGTTGTAGTGAAAATAATTGATTGATATGATAGTTTCTCTAAAGGTCTAAAGTTATTTGTAGTAAATAATATTTGTCCTTTAGCTGATTCATCCATGATTTCTACTAGTTCTCCTAGTAGATATTCATTAATATATAAATCTAAATCATCTATCATTAAACAAACAGCTGCATCATTATATGCAATGATTAGGTAACTAATCATTGTTATTAGCCTTTTGATACCTTCAGATTCATATTTTAGAGGTATATATTGATTATCTCTGATAGTTACAATTTCTTGATTGATAAGTCTAATATGTAATGAAGGTATCATAGCATGTATAATTGGATCTATTTGTTCAATTGAGATATTAGAATTGATATCTTTATCAGCAATTATCAATTTTGTTTGAATATATTGATGTATTAATGATAATTGAATATCTTGATTATTTATTTTTTCATTGGTTATTTGATATATATTATTGATAAGTTCAATATTAAAACGATACGTAATAAGTTGTTTTATATTATTTTGGATATAAAATGTATAAGCTAGTTCAGCTTTATCATTTGATATGAAGTAATTATGTGGTACTTGTTTACCAGATAGTATATCTTGTATTAGTTTTGTGACTTCTATAATTACAGATTTACCTGAACCATTTTGTCCACATATACATAAAACATTATGGTAAGAAAAATCATCATGTATGAAACTGATGATACCATGACCTACATTTTTAATATGATTGATTTCTATTTTTTCTAATCTTATGATATATTCCATTATTTACACCTCTAGCAATTTTATTATATCACTGTATGCAAATATTTTCAAATAAAATAAGGGAACCACAATAATGGTTCCCTTATGGTATTATTTTGTTCATTTCTTTTTGGTTATAATCAATATCTATTTTATTGTTTGTATCTGCAGTGATTGTAATAGAATTAACACCTAATGTATTTAAGATAGTGTTAATATCAACATTGTTTTTAATACAGTTTTCTTTACATGTATTTCTAAGAATTATAAAATTGATTTCAAAGCCTAGTACATGACTTAATTCTTTGATCTTTTTTTGGTAGAGTCTTTGTTCAGGTATTTTATAATTCTTATTCAATAGATAACAATCATAGTCTACTTTACCTTGTGACATGAAGATTTTTAGATAATATATGGTGAAAGTAGATAAACCAACGATTCTTTTTTCTGGTGATACGAGTTCTTCTGTAGAAAATACAGTTTTTGTTAAATCATTATGACGATTGATTTTTCTTTGGACTTTTTTAGTAATATTGATGGTTCCATTATCAATATCAATATCACTATATTTAAGTGCACATACCTCAGTGAATCTTAAGCCAGCATATAGACATAATACAATAATAACACCTAAGGCATCTACATGGTTACAACAATATTCATAGATGATTTGTTGTTGGTATTGATCTAGTAGATTTATTTTTTTGTTTAGTGTTATTTTGATGAGTGAGAAGTCTATGTGTTTGAGTGGGTATTTTTCTTCAGCATAGTTGTATAGTGATTTGAGTGTCATTTTGATGATTTGAATGGTGTTGTTTGATAAGCCTTCATTTGCTTTATTACTTAGAAATTTTGATATTGTTGGTATGTCTAGAGTTTCTATGGGTTGTTGTTTTAGAAATGGTAGTATATATACATTACCTATGTTTTCGTATTTGTCATAGGATATTGGTTTGAGTTGTGTTTTTTTTGTCTTGTAACCATTCTACATATAGTTTATCAATATCAATCATATCACCACCTCCATTTTGGGGATATAAAAAGAAGGACGAAGTCCTTCTTGGGTTAATGTATAGGTTCAAAGATAATCGTAGGATTATCACTTGATGTTCTTTCTATAAGTTTTTCTTTGCTAATTAATTTTATAATATTAGTTACTTTATCGCCTAAGTCCTCATCATTAAGATAGAAAATTATAATTTCAGTATCTTTGCACTCAAATAAATCTAAAAGTATACCACTATCAGTAATATCTAGAGAATGTCCATAAAAATAAATTTTATTTATCTTTAATGACATGATACCATCTTTTAATTCGTAATCTGATTTATATATCCATTTCTTATATTTACTACCAGTTAGATTTTCTAACATCGTTTTTTTAATATGAGTATATTTTTGAAATGTGAAAGATTTTGAATAATAATCTTTAAATAAATTATGAATTATATCCATATAATCTTTTTTAATTATTTTCTCCCAATCATCAAATATAAAATTCCTTTCTCTTAACACATCAAAAAAACGAACATACTTAGATATTTCAGATTCAAAATCAACCCAGTTTTGGTGAATAGTAACTTTATCAAAATATTCAATCCAAATATTATTTTTAATTAATTGATGAAATTCATCTTTATTAATTGATTCATATTTAACATCTTCTGGATTATCTATAAAATTATTAACATATTTCAAAAAATCTTTATATTGTGTATCAAAGCCATGAGCTAGATCAAATCCATTACCAATAACTAGAAAATTCACTTTAAATCATCAACCTTTCATATATAAATTGCACTACTATTCTAACACATATATCGACATTTTTCATAAAATAATAATGACCATGTAATATGGCTAATGATTCAATACCACTTTTTTAAGATACATAATTAAAAAATTAAACTTTATACGATTTATTAAGAAAATTACTACACAAATTAATTACTTCCTTCACAAGACTTCTCATGAATACAAACAAAAGTATAAAAGTAACAATAATATAAATTATAAAACCTTTTAACGCACCAATCTTTAATCCACATAACAAAAATAATAATACTTCTAATATTAAAAATACAGTATCTGAATAATTACTTTTAAATTCATCAAAATCCCATATTGAAATTAAAAACCATAAAATAGAAGATAATAATGTACCATATGCGTATGATTCTTTCACTGGAAAAACCCTAAAACACAATAAATTAAATATTGCCCCTGAGATTATTACTATAAAAAGTTTATAAAAATATATTTGCTGTTGTTTACGAACTTTATATAAATTAACATATATAGCCTTTATAACAATCTGAAATGCTTGAGCAGCAAATAATATATAAATAACTTGAACAGAATCAATATAACTTTTTAATACAATATCTATTGCAATTTCACCTATAAAAGCTGATGAAATTAAAAACACAGCAAAAACAATAGAAATTTTATGGGCTAACATTATTTTATTTTCTGATTTCTCATTACAAAAATAATTATACAATGGTATTGTAACAGAACTAATAACCATATTTAGCATGTTTTCAATACTTACAGAAAAAGAGTATTGTGCAAAAGATGAAACATCTAAAGTAAATTTAACAAACCATCTATCTAATCCCGTTAAAATGAATGAGGCAAAATTACCACACATTAATGAAAAGCCAGATTTTATATTATCTTTAAGTTCTTTAAACGAAAAAGAAAATAATTTAAGATTTATATTTGAAATTTTAATAAAATAATATTCTAATAAAATCCATATAAATAAATCAACAAAGACATAAAAGATCAAATAAATAATATATGAATCAGTTTTAACTAAAAATACTAAAATCATATTAACTAAAAATGTTAATGCAGTTGTTATATTAGTAACCCTACTATATTTTTTAAATTCTCCAATAGCTTGATATAACATCTTAAAATATGAAATCATATTTAAAGGAATAATAGCAAATGAAAAAGCTAACAATATTTGATCTTTTATCAAAATTGAACAAATAATAGCAATTAGTGTAGTTAAAAACTGAAAAATACGTATCGTAGATAATTCAGTGCTTAAACTATCTTTATTTAAATCTTCGGCATTTTTACCACCATATTTCAAATATATACCATCAACAAATCCCAAATGAAAAACACCAACATAATTTATATATAGTTGAAATGTTTTTACTGCAGCATATGAATCTACAGAAAGATATTTCGGTAAAACAAAATTTGTAATTAAATTGAATAACATATTTAATAAATTTGCTATAAAAACATACATTATACCTTTCGATAATCTTTTTTCATATAAATTCATTTTACTATTCCTCTTTCCTTATATTTAATAGTATTTCAACAATTCAACCTCAAAACTAACTTATAATTTTTTAGCTTACATCCAAATAAAAAGACATATGTCAACTTAAATAGAATTAAGGTAAATAATGTACTAATTGCGACAATTCCTATTGAATAATTTTCAATCGATGATAATACTATCCAATAAAATAAATAACTATAACAAATTATAGAATAATTGGTTTTACCATTTAAAGTTTTAGTTTTAAATGAAGAATATTTATTAGAAAAATAAAATACAACCAAAAATGTCATTAAACACATTCCAAATAAACCAAAATCATGATAAGGTCTTCTAAAAAATGTATAAATATTACCTTGTGTTACACCAAGCTGTCTCATTTCTAAATGAACACTTCTTGAATATGTGGTTAAACCCAATCTACTAAAAAATGAATATATTCCTGGAAATGTTTCCGCACCAAAATGCGTTTCTGTGACCATACTGGAGTCAGTTATATATTGATTAAAATGTTGAATTGATCCGCCTGCATAAGTAGATATATATTGAAAAAATGTTCTACTTGTTTCTCGACCGATAATATTTGTTGCAAAATAAAATAAAACCAAAACCACTGGGACAAGAATAAACGCCATTCTTATATATTTAGATGAAATGCTTTTTTTCCAACCGTTTTTATATTGATTTAATATAAAACTAACAATTAAAGCGAATGATCCCCATCTTAATAATTCAAGTCTTCCAGAGCCCATCAAAACTTTCATGGAAAAGATAATTACTGGAAATATATAGTAATAGTAGTTTTTAAATTTTATCTTTTTAGAAACAAAATTATTTATTATTGCAAAAGTAAAAACATAACCAAAAGCATCAATAAATTTCAGTAACATCGAAACAATAGTATTAACTGATTCTTCCGCACTATATGATGTTATATTTCTAAAATGTCAAAGTAAATTTCCTCCACTTACATAACCATCTAAAATTGCTAATCTTCTGATTTCCAAATAATATAATAATAAAACAAACAATTCGAATATAATTATCAGAAAAATTTTCCATTTTTCTATTATTAATAAATTGATTTTTTGTGGCTTACTATTATAATTCTTGAATCTGTAATATCCAATATAATCAGCAACAATTGCACAAATAAGGCCTATTGAAATAATCATTATAGTTTTAGGCAAATAATCAATATTCCAATTTATTATATTCAATATTGCAATAAATGTACTAAACATAAAAACACAAACCATTAAAACAGAAGGTCTTAAAATATCTCTTTTCATTGTGTAATATGTAATCATAAAAAGAATAATCTCTATAATAAACAAAACTATTAATAACATATTAGCTCCTCAAATAAAAAATGCACTTAAATAATTGCATTATCACTTTCTATAATCTTTAAGAATGCTTCTAAAGAATCTAATATGCATTTATTCATAAACATCGTTCTTTGATAATCAGATTTATAAGTTGCATTTGTTGAAACATTGTGATGATGCAAAACACTTAATTCAGGTGTATACATTGTTTTTAATTTATCCCTATTACATTCATAATCTAATATTTCAGTTTCGTAATACATAAAAGTCCCTTCAAAAAAAGCCTTATCTCTAACATTAATAAAACCTTTAGAAAATATAAGAAAAGCTCCATGAAGAGGTATATTATAGCATTTCTTTTTATAATCAACAGAATTATTCGATATTCTTCTATTATAAACAAATCGTTTTAAAAACTTATTTCTCTTTAAATAACATCTTATTTTTGTGGAATATTTATTGTTATATTTTTTTTGATAGCTCTTTTTCAATTTTAAAACTTCTTCATATGTATATGTATGTAACTTTTTTGGACTTTGATGAATTCTTAAAGTTGTTGCATATATGTCTGGCCCTAAAACGGCAAATTTTTCATCGTTATATATATCATATATTTTATTTATAAAATCTTTTTGCTTTATTTCTATATCATTATTTAATATAGCAATAAATTCTGGATTATAATTATTACAAGCATATTGATATCCTAAATTATTTCCTTTAGCAAAGCCCAAATTGTTTTCATTTAATAAAACATCAACATCTTTATCATCTTTATAGTATTCAAATAAATCTGCTCCCGAACCATTTGTAGAAGCGTTATCAACAATTATCATTCTCTTATCACCTGATAATTTTTTTATACTATCTACACATGTCTTTGTTTCATCTATAACCATATAATGCAATATTACAAAACAAATCATATTAATCACCTTTCTTCACATGAGTTCTAGCATTTATTTCTTTAGGATTTGGTGTATATTCCATGTAATTATCACCATAATATTGCTTAAGATACTCATCATAATTTTCAGGAATTAAAAAAGTCTGATTTTCAAATTGCATTTCAATACAATTTCCATACCAACTTTTCTTAACAATCTCTTTTTTATATAATGAGCCAGTCATTGTTCCTATATAATTAGAATTTTCCAAAGGATATTTATGATATAAAATATCTAATTTATCATAAAGCTCCACTTGAGTAAATAATTTATTGACACCTAATATTTTAAGAACTTTTAACAAAAAACGTTGTTTCGAATTATGCATATTTACTGTACCTTTTACATCCATTGTCCAAACCCCAGCAATTGCTCTATAAATATAAGTATGTAAATAATAAAAGTTTCGTTTTATTATAGAGTTAGGTGTTCCATCCAAAGGAAAGACATCAATAACTGTCAACCCAAGCTTATTATTTGTAGGCAAGCCCAATTCTTTTCTAACATTCTCTTTCACTAATATTCTTGGAAAATAGCAATGAATTTCAGGATCTTGTTTATAACTTAATAAATAAAACTTTTCTGACCAATCTTGATTTGCAATTTCTATTAGCCTATCATAATCAGGTCTAGGAATTGCAACATCTGCATCGTCATCCCATGGAACAAAGCCTTTATATTTAACTGCTCCCATAACACTACCACCACGTAAAATAAAATCCATATTATTTTTTTTACAAAATTGTCTAAATTCGGTTAATGCTTCTAGCTCTAAAAGTTGCAATTTTCTTAATTGATTATCTTCATTAATTTGATTCAAAATAAACACCATCCTAATAACTTTTTAATTAATGAGTACATGTATTCGAATTTCTATACTTAAAATATATTTTTAAAATTTTAACATCATCAATTAAATACCTTTTAAACATTCTTCTAGGCTCTTTAATTAATCTATATAACCATTCAAAGCCTAAATTACTTATCCATTTTGGAGCTCTTTTAACATTTCCAGCTTCAAAATCAATAGTTGCACCAATAGCTAAAGAAACTGGAATTTTATAATCAGTATAATAATTACTTATAAATTTTTCTTGTTTAGGCGCTCCTAAACCTACAGCAAGTATATCTGTATTGCTATTTATTAACATATCTATAATTTTTCTAATTTCATTTTTATCTTTTTCAAATCCATAAGGTGGCGAATATGTTCCACTGATTATCAGATTTGGATATTTTTTTAGAATATTGTCAGCAGCAATATTTGCTACTCCTTCAGCTGCACCCAACAAAAAAATGCTATAATGATTTTCATTAGCTAATTCACAAACTTTTGGAAATAAATCAGAACCAGAAATTTTTTCTTTTATAGGATTTCCTAATAATTTAGAAATCCAAATTAATGGTTTACCATCAGTCACAATTAAATCTGCGTTTTTATAAACATTCATAAATTCTTCGTCATTTTCTAACTTGACAATATGATCTACATTAGGAGTTACGACATAATGATATTTTCCATCATTAACATAGCCATCAATTATTTCAATTGCTTCATTCATAGAAATATTATCAATTTCTGTATTTAAAAAATTTATTCTTGTCACGACTTTTCATCTCCATAAATTCTTATAATATTTGATTTTAGGTTCATTACCACTTGGTCTAACTACTACCCATGAATCGTCTTCAAAAAATAACTTGATAACATTAGACTTAGGTAATGTTAATGGTGTGGTATGACCATCAATATCAGTTCTAATAGATAACTTATAATCTTCCTTGGCTACTACCTTTCTGCCTTCAACAACTTTTAAATCTTTATATCTGAACTGATTAACTATCTCTTCCATACGTTTAGCTCCATCAAGTCCTGGTAAATATTCACTTTCCTGTATGTCTTCTACATATCCATATTCATCATAGATATCATTCAAGACATCAATTAAGGTTTTACCTTGTTTTCTATAAAAGTTATATATTTCAGCTATAAGGATACATGACTGTACGCCATCCTTATCTCTACACATTTCATTTATCAAATATCCATAACTTTCTTCATATCCAAATAAAAACGTTTCCTTACCTTATCTAATGTTTCAATAGGATTGTTTTTTAAAAAAGGTAAAAGGTAATTATTCATTGTGGTTTCATATTTATCAAATGATATTGATCTTACTTCGCCTTTTTTTATTTCAAGATACTCTTTACATAAAACATCAACATCAATCATTCCAAACCCTCCTTTTTGCGTATATAAAAACCAACAAAGAGTTTTAACTCTTTGCTGGCTTTTTATATTATTGATTTTGCAGATATTCTTTTGTTGCATTTGTTAGAAGATCTGCATCAATACATTCATATTCATCTTTATTTAGATAATCATAACTTAAATAATCATTCAAATAATAAGTAAAATAACGATACACTTTATTAAAGAAATCCTCATGAACATACCTATAAGTATGTTCATTAGTGTATTTCTTTAATAACATATCTACATCTTCCCTTTCTAAGAATTGATCAACATAATCGTTTAGTGAATGTTTTAGAGCTTGTTTAATATAATCATAATTGGATTCAGATGTAGATAGGATATTGAAGCTAATAGCTTCATATGCGTAATCGTACAAGAGATTATGATCAAAGATTGTTTCTTCTAATGGTATGTCATCGTCATAGTTCTTAATCCATTCAATAAATTGTACTACAGTGTCTTCTTTAATTTTTCTCATATTATTTTTTCCTCCTTGTCATGTTTGACAAGGAAAGTTTAACATTTTTTAAATTTCAAATTTGTCGAACGGTGTCGACAAAATAAAAAAAGTTGAAATTTATTTCGATTTTTTGAAGAATTGGATGAAATTTGTAAATATTACAAATAATTTTTAGTCAATGGCATAACCTTTAGTTTTAATTGTATTGACAACTTTTAAAACATATTCATGACATATTTCATCACTCAAT
>JAJQFG010000067.1 GCA_021201315.1 Erysipelotrichaceae bacterium | reverse complement strand
TCGTTTTAGTTCAAATTTTATGATTTAGTTATTTTTTGTGAAAAGTTAAGGATACTTATTGAATTGTTGTATATTAAATATAAAATGTATATTACTGAACATTTTCCCAAAGAATGAAAATTTGTACTAAAAATGAACATATTTTTTAAAGGATATCAAGATATTGATATCTTTTTTTAGTGATGATATGATGATTTTGCTAGCAAGAAAGGAAGATAAAATTGTACAAATTACTCATACTTGATATTGATGGAACACTTAGAGATGAAGTATTAGGAATTCCAGAATCTGCTAAAGAAGCTGTTCATTTATGTCAAAAGAATCATTGTAGTGTTGTTATTTGTACAGGGAGAAGTATAGGGACAGTACAAGATGATGTTTTACATCTAGAGGTTGATGGATTTATTACTGGTGGTGGTAATTATATTAGGTATCATAATAAAGTACTTTTTAATCAAACATTTGATAATGATTTAATAAGAAAAGTTGTTGATTTATTAAAATATAAAGATGTTCCTTTTTCAATTGAAAGTAGTCAAAAAGTTTTTATGAATCAAAAAGCTTTGGAGATTTTTGAAGCAATGAATCAATTGAAAATAAAGCATTCTCATACAAATAAGTCATTTAATAATAAAATCATTTATGAAAATAATATAGATGAATATAGAAATCAGGATATTCATAAGATCTGCTTATGGAAAAGCAATGAAGTATTGAATGAAGTAGAAAATATATTACAGGATAAAATGCAAATAGCTCAAAGTGATGATGATTATTGTGAAATTATTCAAAAAGATTGTGATAAGGGAATAGCTATTCAACGTTTACAAGAAGAGTTGCATATTCGAAAAAATGAAACAATTTGTTTTGGAGATGGACAAAACGATATTGCCATGATGGAAGCAACTGATGTTATGGTAGCTATGAAAAAGAGTCATCATATGTTAAAAAGTGTTGCCTCATCAGTGTGTGAAGATATTTTTGATAATGGTATTTATAAGGAATTAAAAAGAAGAAGTGTTATATAGGAGTTAGCTATGAAAAAGAAATGGTGGCAAAAGGAAGTTGTTTATCAGATATATCCTAGAAGTTTTCAAGATAGTAATGGTGATGGTATAGGTGATTTACAGGGGATTATTTCTCGTTTGGATTATTTAAAGGATTTAGGGATTACATCATTATGGTTATGTCCGATTTTTAAATCACCTATGGATGATAATGGTTATGATATTAGTGATTATTTAGATATCGCTGATGAATTTGGAACCATGGATGATTTGAAACAATTGATAGCAGAAAGTCAAAAGCGACAAATTAAAATTATTCTTGACTTAGTTATTAATCATACCAGTGATGAACATCCTTGGTTTCAAGAAGCATTGAAAGATCCTAAAAGTCCTTATCATGATTACTATATTTTTAAAGAAGGCAAGGAAGTGCCTAATAATTGGCGTTCAGTTTTTGGGGGTAGTGTTTGGGAAAAAGTAAAAGGTAGAGATGAATATTATTTACATTCGTTTTCTAAAAAACAACCTGACTTAAATTGGGAAAATCCGCAATTAAGAAAAGAACTTTATCAAATGATCAATACATGGTTAGATATGGGTATAGCTGGATTTAGAGTTGATGCTATTACTTATATTAAGAAAGATCTTTATTTTCAAAGTTTAGAAAGTGATGGTGTTGATGGTTTAGCTAAATGTACAAAAGCTGTTAGAAATCAAGCGGGTATTGAAAAGTTTCTTGATGAATTAAAAGAAGAAACATTTAAAAAGCATGATTGTATGACAGTTGCTGAAGCGGCAGGTATACGTTATGATCAATTGAATGAATTTATTGGTGATGATGGCTTCTTTTCTATGATATTTGATTTTAAGTATGCTGATTTAGATATAGCATCAGGAAGCGAATGGTTTAAAAGAATTCCCTGGAGTGTTGCTGATTTAAGAAAGCGTATTTTTGATAGTCAACTCAATGTCCAAAAATATGGTTGGGCAGCTAACTTTATTGAGAATCATGACCAACCTAGAGCAACCACAAAATATCTTTTACAATATGAAAGAAATAGCGATGCTGTTAAAATGTTGGGAGCTATGTATTTCTTTTTAAAGGGAACACCATTTATTTATCAAGGACAAGAATTAGGAATGATTAATTTTAAAAGAGACAGCATAGATGATTTTAATGATATATCTAGTATTGACCAGTATTATCGCTCAATGGAAGAAGGATATTCAAAAGAAGAAGCGTTAGAATTTGTAAATTTAAGAAGTAGAGATAATGCGAGAACACCATTTCCATGGGATAAAAATAATGGCTTTTCAACGCATTCTCCTTGGTTAAAACAAAATAATAACGACAATGAAATTAATGTTCAAAATCAAATTAATGATAATCAAAGCATATTATCATTTTATAAAGAAATGATCAATTTTAGACAAAATAGTCAATATTCTGATTGTTTGATTTATGGATCAATAGAACCTATTGAAGTAGAAAATAATGAAGTTATTGCATATAGAAGACAATATAATGATATGATGATAGATTGTTACTTTAGTTTTTCTAATCAAGCAATGGAAATCAAATGAAAGATATGATGTTATATTTCAAAATATGACTGATATAGATATACATCAAAACATAAAATTAAAACCATTTCATGCAGTATTATTAAAAGTGAGGGAGAAAAATGGATAAATATAATAAAATAGCAAATGATATTATTGCAATTGTTGGTAAAGATAATATTATCTCAGTGACACATTGTGCAACTAGATTAAGAATTATGGTTAAAGATAGAGAAAGTATTGATGATAAAAAGATAGAAAAGGTTGATGAAGTGAAAGGTGTTTTCTTTACTTCAGGACAATATCAGATTATTTTAGGTACTGGGATTGTTAATAAAGTATATGCTGAAATAGAAAATATGGGGTTAAAGACACTTTCAAAACAGGAACAAGATGAAGCAGTAAAAAATAATGAAGTTGGTATTAAAAGAGTGATGAGAACTTTAGCAGATATCTTTGTACCAATTATTCCAGTTATTGCTGCAACAGGATTATTCTTAGGTTTAAAGAGTTGTTTGTTTAATGATAGTGTATTAGCAGTATTTGGTATGTCATCTTCAGGTATTCCTGAATATGTTCAAACATTAGTGACAGTGTTGACAAGTACAGCTTTTGATTTTTTACCAGCTATTATTGTATGGTCAACATTTAGAGTTTTTGGTGGAACGCCAGTTATTGGCCTTGTTATAGGACTAATGTTGGTATCTCCTAGTCTTCCTAATGCTTATTCAGTTGCTGATCCAACGAGTGAAGTAGAAGCTATTATGGCATTTGGTTTTATTCCTATTGTAGGATGTCAAGGAAGTGTTTTGACAGCAATTGTGACAGGTATTTTAGGAGCTAATTTAGAGAAATGGTTCCGTAAACATATGCCTAATGTATTAGATCTTATTTTTACACCATTCTTTGTTATGTTGATTACTATGTTGGTTATTTTATTAGGTGTCGGACCAATCATGCATACAATTGAATTAAATATGGTTAATATTATAAGCTTATTGATTGATTTACCTTTAGGTATTGGCGGCTTTTTGATTGGTTTTACGTATCCTTTAGCTGTTATTACGGGATTACATCATACTTATGTGATGATTGAAACATCATTATTAGCTAATACAGGTTTTAATGCCTTAATCACATTATGTGCTATGTATGGTTTTGCAAATTTAGGAACATGTTTAGCATTTATTGTTAAATCTCATAATGATCAGGTGAAACAAACAGCTACGGGAGCTATGTTATCACAATTGTTTGGAATTAGTGAACCTGTATTATTTGGTATTCAACTTCGTTATAATTTAAGACCATTAATGATTATGTGTGCATCTTCCGGATTGGGAGCAGCTATTTTATCCATATTCCATATTCAATCTAATTCATATGGTTTGGCTGTATTACCTTCTTATTTAATGTATATTTATAATGGTTATCAATTACTTGTTTACTTATTAGTATCTATATTTGTAGTAGTATTTTGTTTTATAGTGACATATATGTTTGGTGTTCCTCAAGAAGCTATCGAAGCTGAAGAGGATGAATTATCAGAAATTGATGAAAACTTTATATCACCTGCAAAAGGAAAAATAATTCCTTTAGAAGATGTTCCTGATGAAACATTTTCAAAGAAATTATTAGGCGATGGTTTTGCTATTGATATTACAGATGGAAAAATTGTCGCACCTGTTTCTGGAAAATTAGAAATTGTATATCCTAGTGGTCATGCTTTTGGTATATTAAATGATCAAGGAGAAGTACTTATTCATATTGGTATTGATACAGTAGCTTTAAATGGTGAAGGATTTGATATAGCTGTTAAACAAGGTGATATGGTTAAGCAAGGGGATGTGCTCGTTAATGTTGATTTAAATAAAGTTCATGCATTAGGAAAAAGTACTTTGACAATGGTAGTATTTACTGATGGTAAGAAGGTTTATGTTCCTGAATTGAATAAAAATGTAGAAGTAAACGAAAAAATAGATCTAGTATTTTAGATAGTTTTTATGAGTCGTAAAGACTCTTTTTTTATAGCCAATATTGTAATATTAAACAAATCATAAATGAACCAATGCCATGAAATATTCTACTCATAAAATAAGACCTAAAAGAATAGGGAATATCCTCTAAAATATTATCCACCTGCATTAATACAGATAAACCAGAAAAAGATAAGAAAAAACAAATCATAGGATATACAAAACAATGAGAAAAAGCTAATAATTCCATACTACCACTACTAAACTCTAATATACCTTGTATCATACTATAAATAAAATCATTAGTAATAATTACATGTAAACTATAACCAATACATTGAAAAACAAGCATATAACCAAATATAAATATAAAAGCATTTAATGATGTTTTAATGCTTTTCTTTAAAGCTTCAATAAAAGACATATATGAATGAATATGAATATTCTTATAATTTATTAATCGATAATCATGATGATAACATAAAGCCATCATGATACTAGGTAATATATGACTGATATAAATCATCATACTTATTTTATAAGATAAATTTAAAGATACAAATATAAAACTTAACGAACAAAAAGAACATATTGATAATAAATGTTGTAATTCATTGATATTAATATAACCTAATTCATAAGATTCTTTAATAACTTTTGCATTGGTTGGATAACCACAAAAGAATGATATGAAATAGATAGATGACATTATAGGAGATAAATGAAATATAGGTGATAATATAAATTGAATAAAATAACTAAGTAGTGGTAATATACCTAGTGATAAACATAATGATATGAGTATCATAAATGGTAATAATGAAGGTAATAGATTATTGAGAACAACATATATAACATTTATTGTTATTTGAACAATTTGATCCATGTGTATAAAGGAAAAGACAGTTGTATATAATACTAAACATAATGTAAAATAATAATTGGCTTTTTTCATGAAGACTCCTTATAATGAAAGAGAGGTGAGAATATGCAAGCAATAT
Organism: Erysipelotrichaceae bacterium; assembly: GCA_021201315.1. Lineage (GTDB taxonomy): Bacteria > Bacillota_I > Bacilli_A > Erysipelotrichales > Coprobacillaceae > JAJQDJ01. Next base: position 21,025 of record JAJQFG010000067.1, on the reverse strand, counting down.
TAGTTGGGGTAAGCTATGATGATATGAGTTATGATTTAGATATATCGATGAAAGAATTACAAGCTTTATGTGAAGCTTGTAATATTGAAGTAAAAGATATCATCATACAAAACTTATCTCATATATCACCTAAATATTATATTGGTAAAGGTAAAGTTGATGAGATTAAAGATATTATTGATGAAGATGATATGGTAATCTTTAATGAGGAATTAACACCTTTACAGGTTAAGAATTTAACGGATGCACTTAATGTTGAAGTAAGTGATAGAAGTGATTTGATTTTACGTATATTTGAATCAAGAGCCAAGACAAAGGAAGCTAGATTACAGGTGGAAATTGCGAGAAATCGCTATTTATTGCCTAGACTGGCTGGTATGAATGAAAAGCTTTATTCGCAACAAGGTGGATCTGGATTTAGAGGTAGTGGAGAAAAGCAGATTGAATTGGATAGACGTGTGATTCAAAGAAAGCTTTACCAGTCTCAAAAAGAGTTAGAGACGATTGTTAAAAATAGACAGACACAACGCCTTTCTCGTAAACGTAATCAACAAAAGGTGATTTGTTTGGTTGGTTATACTAATAGTGGAAAATCATCATTACTTAACTATTTCACTAATAAGAAAGTCTTACAAAAAGACATGTTATTTGCAACCCTTCAAACATCATCGAGACAAATACGACTCAAAAACCATCAACAGGTTATCATGAGTGACACAGTCGGTTTTATTAACCAATTACCTCATCATCTTATTCAGGCTTTTCGTTCTACTTTAGAAGAAGTAACAGAAGCAGATTTACTTATTCATGTGATTGATTCATCATCATCTTATTGTGATATTCAAATAGATACAACGATGCAAGTATTAGATAGCTTAGGTGTTAAAGATATACCTGTGATTTATGCCTATAATAAAGTTGATCTCAATAATTATGCCTTTATTGATGCTAAAGAACCATCAGTATTTATATCTGTTAAAGATGAAATCAATTTAGATACTTTAGAAGATATGATCATAGATATCCTCTTTAAAGATTATGAATTGACTAAGTTATATATTCCTTATGAAGATGGAGAAATATTTAGTCATATTAAACAATATTATGAATCCATTACAGAAGAATATTTAGAAGATGGCATACTCATGAGTTGTTATATGAGTGTAAGAGATAAACATAAGTATGAGAAGTATATTTATCGTATGATTAATTAAGTCGTGAGTAAAAAATGAAGGTTATATTAAAAGAACTAGGTTTCCCTAGTTCTTATTAGCCATCATGCCTACTAATTTATGAGGTTGATATAATTCTTCAAGATATGTAATTTCTTCATCAGATAATTGAATATCAACAGCTTTAACAGCTGTATCAATATGACTAAACTTTGTTGCCCCAACAACAGGAGAAGCCACTTTTGTAAGTAACCAGGCCAAAGATATTTCACTCATTGATACATTATGCTTATCAGCTAATTCTTCGACACGCTTAATAATCTTTAAATCCTGATCAGCTGTTTGATCATACTTTCCTTTAGCATAGCTATCTTCTTGCATACGCTTTGATGTATCACCTGGATGCTTTGCTAAACGACCACTAGCCAGTGCACTATAAGGTGCCATAGCAATATTATCTTCATTACATAATTTAGCCATTTCTCTTTCTTCTTCTCTAAAAATCAAATTAAAATGATTTTGTACAGAAATGAATTCTGCCCAACCATGCATTTTAGCAATCATATTGGCTTTAGCCAATTGATAAGCAAAACAATTAGAAATACCAATATATTTCACTTTACCTTGTTTGACAAACTTATTTAAAGCCTCCATTGTTTCTTCAATAGATGTTTCATCATCCCACATATGCATAATATACAAATCAATATAATCAACATCTAAACGTTTTAAGCTATTATTCAAACATTCTTCAATATATTGATAAGTATTATCAGTATGCTTAGGAGTAAATTTAGTTGCTATCACAACATCTTCTCTTTTAGCATACTTTTTTAATGCTTTACCTAAATATTCTTCACTTGTCCCTGATTGATAAGCCATAGCTGTATCAAAGAAGTTAATACCTGAATCTAAAGCATATTTTATAATCTTTTCTGATTCCTCATAAGGTAATGTCCATGAATGCATACCTTGAGAGGCATCACCAAATCCCATACATCCCAAACATACTTTAGAAACCTTTAAATCAGAATGACCTAATTGTATATATTCCATATCAATAATCCTTTCCTTGTCTAATAGTTTCTCTTAAATGAAAACTTCCATCAAAATCATAAACAAATATACAACAATTACCAAAACCTTTCTTTAACTCTTCCATAGGATCTTGAACACCTCTTAAAAAGTTAAAACAAGCACCACTATGACTGACTGCTAAAACAGATTGATGATCATCATGTCCCATAATCTCTGTTAATGTTTGCATCATTCTATCTCTTGTTGTATTAGAAGATTCACCACCATATTGTAAATAAAATGTTTCACAATCCTTAGGTGTTAAATGATGATTTAATCGTTCACTTTCAGCTTCTAATTCACCATAAAATTGTTCTTTTAAACCCTTTGTTCTAGTATAAGGCATATCAGTCACTAATTCTAATGTATCACAACATCTTTCACTAGTAGAACTATAAGCATGATCAAATGTAATATCATGATCTTTAAAATATTGACCAGCTTTTATAGCTTGTTGTTTCCCCGTTTCAGTTAATGGTGAATCACACCATCCTTGAATTTTATGTTGGACATTGAACATGGTTTCACCATGTCGCATTAAATAGAGAGTTTTCATAATATATATTTTTCTCCTGGAGCTAAAACTTTAATTCTTTGTGGGTTAACAACTCTATCTACCAAATCGTTAGGATTACCATTAAATGGTGTCATGTTAGGGGCATCAACGCTACCCCAATGAATACAAATTAAATCAGCATTTGGATACGCATTGGCTAGTTTAATCGCACCATCTAATGTAATATGCCATTCATTATCGGCAAAATCAAATAATATCACATCAGGATTATTCATATGTAAATGTTCCTCTAACAATCTAGAATCACCTGGTAACCAAATAGTTCCATCTACTGTTTCAATCCAATAACCACAATAGTCTTCTTCTTTCCAAATACGATAATTATATTTAGCACTATCAGCTTGCCAATTATGTTTTGCTTTTGTTAATGTAAATGACATATCATTAATCTTAAAAGTATCTCCAATATCATGACCAATACCATCAATATCCAATTCTTCTTTCATTACTTCAGCCACATAATGAGGTGCATGATATTTCTTACAAACATTTTTTAAATCAGTACAAGTCATACGACTAAAATGATCATTATCAATATGTGTTATTAATAAACCATCTAGTGTAGGAACATCTTTTGGTAAGATAGGCATATCTATTAATAAAGGCATATCAAATCCCTCTAATAAAGGATCAATCATAATATTTGTTCCTCTACTATTAATCATCATACTTGCACTACCTAACCATCTAATTTCTGTATGATCTATCTTTTCAAAGGCATCATTATTTACTTTTATTGTTGCAGGTGCAACAGCCTGTCCTTTTTCATTAATTCTAATATCCATATTTACTCCTTAATAAACCCTTTATCACTGTCAGGTACGCCTGCCTCATCACTTAAATATCTTTCAGCTCTCATATGTAAATCATATTTCTCTCTAAGTCTTGCTAAATCATCCATCATAGGTGAAGCATGATGAATATCAATTGCTTCTTGATTTACCCATGAATCAATCAATAAAACTGTTTCAGGATCATCCATACATAAGAAATATTGATACTTTTCATTACCATCTTCTTCTCTTATTTTTTGCGCAATACCACTACTTTCCATTTCTTCAGCAAACTTTCTAGCGTTTCCATTAGTACCCGTATAATACAAATTCATTACAATACTCATCATTATTACCTCCTTGTTGACTATATTATAAATCTTATCTATTATTTTACAACATACCAAAATATCAATAAGTCTAAAAATGGACTTTTTTATTAAAAGGTCCATTTTAACAATATTTATTAATTGATTATTTTTTTCTTAATGCATCTTCTAATTTTCTTACTCTTTCACTGATTATAATATTTAAATTATTTAAAGCTTTATTTGAAAGATTATAATGAGTGTGTTTATGAAACTTAAAATCATGCAATCTAGCAAGATCTTTTGTCATTGATGAATCACAAATACCCATAACAAGATTAATATATTCCATACCAAAATAAGATATTGATAAGCTTTCTTCATATTTTCTAAGTTTTTCGATGTCTTCTAATTCATCTGTCAAAGCATAACAGAACAGACCACCACCATTATCAAAAATATGTGCAAAATCAATGAATTCACTTGTATGATTATCTTGCAAAAGTCCAAAATTGCCATAATGAGAGTCATTATTAGAAATGATTGCTGTGTATAAGATGTATTGTTGAAACTTGTGATAAATATCTTTATTAGAGAGAGTTTTTAAATAATTATTAACTGCTCTAATTCCTCCTGTTGGAACTATATATCCCATAGGTACATATGAAACATTCTTGCTAGTAAATATGGGGCATGTTGAAGCTAATATTCCTTTCCAACGTACTAAATCATATGGAACATGATTGTATCCTAGCTTTTCGAGAATTTGTGTAGCATAATATTCCATATATGGCTCTTTTCCTGCATTCGCAAAGTCTTCTGTACCACCTTTGAAAAGATATGTCTGATTTTCTATTCTTCTCCAACATTTAGGTAAAGTTCCTGTAGTTGTAAATTCTGGAGATGAGCATAATTTTTTTATCTTTGTTTCAATACCAGTAAATGCCACTAAAGATAAGGCTTCAGAAAAATCATTATCATACAAATTAATATCATCATATTTAAGATTATCTTTTTCATAATCACTGCAAATCCAGTAAACATCATTTAAAGAAAGGCCTTTGGTGACATCCAGAATTCCTCTTGTATCTCCTTCTTTTAAACTCATTGAATCTAAAAGTTGTTTCACAAATTTGCGATTTTTAGGAATACTTCTGCTTTTCAACCATGACAACAAAGTATCATTATTTAAGCCAAAAGATTTTAGAAAGTAAGGTAACAATTCTTCATTTTCTAAATTTATATTTTTAACATTGCCAACAGAGAGATAATCATCAGTTTCATATTCGAATGATAATACTACATCATCAAAGTGTTTAATATAATATAAATTTAAATTAATATTATTTGACATTGTCATGTACACCATCCTTTCTTAGTTTTTATTATACATTAAAAACATATTGCTTTCATCATTGATTTATAATTAAAAATAAAAAATTCATGGTATGTGCCATGAATTCTATTTACGTTTTCTATTTTTATGACGTTGTTTTTTGCGAGGTTTCTTTTTATATTTTTTTCAGTTGTTGTGTCTTCATAATCAATACCTTTTTCTTTGAACATTGCTATAAGTCTTTCTTTTTCAGCATCTTGTTCTTTAATTCTTTCATTTTGAGCATTTATTTTCTTATCAGCTTCTACTTGGGTTACTTCAGTAGGATATTTATCAAAATAATCGGATCTTTTTTCCATTAATTGCATATAATCTTCAGATAATTTAATGTGTTCAGTAAGAAAGTCATGATATTTTTGAATACAATTATTATATTCTTTTATACATTTATAACGTTCTTCTACACATTTACTAAAACCCTCTTGATTGATATATTCATCTATAGGTATATTGTTCTTTTTGTATTTTCTCTCGAACATTTCAATTTTACGATTATATATCTTTAATTTTTTTCGTATTGGTCGGTTTTATTTTCATACTCGTTTATAATTTTATCATTATTTTCTTTTCTAATTCGCTTCTGTTCAATTTCATTGCAAAGATCATTATAATAATCAATATCAAACATAATAGCACCACCTTTGATTCACGTTGTACAATATTTATTACAAATAATTCAATAATCATGTTATAATTTTTATAGAGGTGAAACATAATGGCACTAAACATTAAAGAAATATTAACTGATGGTTTATTAGAACTCAATAAAACACAATCATTATCAACAATTACAATCAAACAATTACTATCATATACAAAAGTTAGTAAACAATCTTTTTATAATCACTTTTTAGATAAGAATCATCTCATACAATATATTTATGAAACAAAAATTATACCTGATTTTAATGATGATAATCTTAATTTATCTTTTTATGATTCTTTGGTCATATCTTTTGAAAATATGTTAAAGTATAAAAAATTTATGAAAGAAGCATGTAAAATGGAAGGACAAAATTGTTTAAAAGATTATATTTATCAACATTGTCGTGCTTTCGATTTAAAATTTCATAAAGAACTTTATGGAGGAGAATTACCTGAAACGCTTTATTTTGCAACAGAATATCATGCCACGGCATCGTCTAGTATGACATTATCATGGATATTATCCGATATGAATGTTGATGTTAAAGAAATGGCACAAATGATTACGCAAATGCGTTCTATTGGTATGGAAAAGTTGTTTGAAAAAGCTGGTAGAAATCCTTATGAGATAACAAAAAACACGAATTAATCGTGCTTTTTTATAATTTCTCACATTCTTCTAGCCACAATTGAACATTTGCATCACTTGGCATTCTTAAATCGCCTCTAGGTGACAGCGCTACACTACCAACTTTAGGTCCATCAGGTATACATGAACGTTTAAATTGTTGGGTAAAGAAACGACGATAGAATGATGTTAACCATTTTTTGATTGTTTCAGGTGTATATTTATCTTTAAAAGTATGACAAGCGATACGATAGAGCTTTCTTGGTTCATAGTGGAATCTAGCATGATGATATAAGAAGAAGTCATGAAGTTCATATGGACCTACAATTTCTTCTGTTTTTTGTACAATTTCATTATCTTTTGCAGGTAATAGTTCAGGAGACACTGGTGTATTTAAGATATCTTGGAGTATTGTTTCTAATGGTTGACCTTTATATAACGAAGATACATAATCAACCAAATATCTTACCAATGTCTTTGGTACAGAAACATTGACACCATACATACTCATATGATCACCATTATATGTAGACCATCCTAAAGCAACTTCTGATAAATCACCTGTACCAATAACAATACCACCTTCTTGATTGGCAATATCCATCAATACTTGTGTTCTTTCTCTAGCTTGGCAGTTTTCATATGTAACATCATGAATCGCTTCATCATGACCAATATCCGCAAAATGTTTCATAACAGCTTCACCAATATCAATCACTTTTGAGGTGACATGGAGTTCTTCCATCATTTTAATGGCATTACTTTTCGTACGACTTGTGGTACCAAAACAAGGCATAGTCACAGCAATAATGTCTGTTGAAGGATAACCTAATTCCTGATAAGCCATACTCGCAACCAACAATGCTAAAGTTGAATCCAAACCACCAGATATACCAATCACAACTTTTTTAATATGAGCAGCTTTTAGTCTTTGCATCAAACCATGAATTTGAATATTAAAAACCTCTTTACAACGAAGTGCACGTTTATCTTTTTGGCTAGGAACAAATGGTTGAGGATCATAGTAACGTTTTAAGTCTAGATCAACTTCATCATGATAGAAATAAACATATTCATAATCATCATCTCTATTTTCATAAGTTGTCATTTCGATGCGTTCTGTTTGCATCTTTTCTAAATCTAAATCTGTATAAATAAATCCTTCTTCGTATTGCTTAGATTCTGCTACAATATTACCATTTTCACCAATCAAATGATGATTAGAAAAAACCACATCAGTAGTAGATTCACCTAATCCTGCATTACAATAAACATAACCACAAACCAATCTTGCACTATGAGATGACACTAATAATCTTCGATAATCAGATTTTGCTGTTAAATCATTACTTGCAGAAGGATTTAATATCAATGTTGCACCATTCAAACAATGTCTAGTACTAGGTGGAAGAGGAGCCCATAAATCTTCACAAATTTCAATACCAAACTTGAAATAATCATGAGCTTCATCCACAAATAAAATATTTGTGCCAAAAGGATAATAAACACCATTAATATTAATAACAGTAGAATCCTCAGGACCACTCGTAAAATGTCTACCTTCATAAAACTCATGATAAGTAGGAATATATGTCTTAGGCACAACCCCTAATATTTCTCCATCATGAATCACCACAGCACAATTATATAATTTATTTAAATGCACTAAAGGTGCACCAACTACAAACAATACATCCAAATCTTCTGATTGTATAGTAATCTCTTCTAATTGTGTATAAACTTCATTAAGCACTCGTTTTTGATAAAACAAATCTTCAATTGTATAACCACTTAAACATAATTCAGGAAAAACCAATGTTTGACAATGAACTTCATTGGCTTTTTTAACATATTCTATTATTTGTTTTGCATTTTCTTTGACCTGTCCAAGTTTGACTTCAAAACTTGCACAACCAACTCTTACAAATCCGTCTTTCATACCTTACCTCCAATATTGTATCCATTATAGCATATTCTTACCTTTTTTTAGATAATTATTAAAAATTTGTGTTTTCAACTTTATTTGAAAAATATATAATGTGTTCAGGAGGGACAGTTATGACGATATTAGGAAAAACAAATCTAGAAATAGGACGTATTGGTTTTGGCGGTATTCCTATTCAAAAGGTAGATGCTAAAATCACTAGAGATGTTTTGCTACAAATGAAAAAACTTGGTGGTAATTACATAGATACTGCTAGAGGTTATACAGTTTCAGAAAGTTATATAGGGGAAGCTATTGAAGGTATGCGTGATGATTTTATTCTGGCGACAAAATCAATGTCACGTGACTATGAAAGTATGAAGAAAGATATTCAAATATCACTTAATAATCTAAGAACAAACTATATTGATGTTTATCAAGTTCATAATCCTACAATGGAACAGTTGGATATAGTAACAGGTGATAATGGTGCTTTAAAAGCTTTATTAGAAGCAAAAGATAATCATCAAATAGGACATATTGGTTTAACAGTCCATTCTTTAGAAGTTTTTGAAAAAGCTTTAGATTTACTTTGGGTAGAAACAATTATGTTTCCTTTCAATATAGTAGAAAATCAAGGATTAGATCTTATTAAAAAATGTAAAGAAAAAAATATTGGTTTTATTGCGATGAAACCTTTAGCTGGTGGAGCAATTGAAAATGGTACTTTAGCTTTACGTTATATTGCATCATTTGATGAAGTTACACTCATTATTCCAGGTATGGCAAGTGTAGATGAGGTCAATGAAAATATGGCAGTTCTCAATGATACAACACCACTTAATGATAATGAGTTAAAAGAAATAAAGGATATTAAAGATCAATTAGGAGAAAATTTCTGTAGACGTTGTAATTATTGTGCACCATGTAGCGTAGGTATTAATATACCAAGTGTATTCTTATTTGCAGGTTATTTACAACGATATGATTTAGGTGATTGGGCGAATGATCGATACAATTCTTTAGCAGTTAAAGCTGATAAATGTATTCAATGTGGTTTATGTGAAACAAGATGTCCATATCATTTACCTATTAGAGAAATGCTCAAACAAGCAGATCATGATTTTAAAGAATTTAATGCGTAAACGATGTTCAATGAACATCGTTTTTTTGTATGCTTTGAAGTTATGCTAGATGAAATATTTGATATTGTACAATTATTTTTGAGTTATTTAAAATAATGTTAAAGAGGTGTTAATAATGATGAATGTATTTCCTGAAATTAAGAAAAATTTTGGTTTTGGTTGTATGCGTCTGCCGATGAAAGATGATGAAGTTGATATTGAACAGTTTAAGCAAATGGTTGATGTATTTATGGATAATGGTTTTAATTATTTTGATACAGCTCATGGATATATATCTGGAAAAAGTGAATCAGCTATTAAAGCTGCTATTACTTCAAGATATCCTAGAGAATCTTACGTTTTAACAGATAAACTTACGAAAAGTTTTTTTCAAAAGAAAGAAGATATTAGACCATTATTTCAACAACAATTGGATGCTTGTGGCGTGGATTATTTTGACTTTTATTTTATGCATGCTCAAAGTGAAGAAATATTTAAATATTTTAAAGAACGTGATGCTTATGAAGTTGCATTAGAATTAAAAGCAGAAGGTAAGATTAAACACTTTGGTATATCTTTCCATGATAAAGCATCTGTGTTAGATGATATATTAACAGAGTATCCACAAATTGAATTTGTCCAAATTCAATTCAACTATCTCGATTACGAAGATCCATCAATCGAATCAAGAAAAGTTTATGAAGTATGTGTGAAACACAATAAACCAGTCAGTATTATGGAACCAATCAAAGGTGGCCATTTAGTTAAATTGCCTGATGATGCACAAAAGATATTTGATAATCTTCATAGAGATGCGAGTAATGCTTCATATGCATTACGATTTGCTGGAGGCTTTGACAATATTCGCATGGTATTATCTGGTATGAGTAATATGGAACAGATGCTAGATAATATTTCCTTTATGAAAGATTTTAAGCCTTTGGATGAGAAAGAATTAGAAGCAGTTCATAAGGTAACAGAGGTATTTAAAAGTACGCATATGATTCCTTGTACGGCTTGTCGTTATTGTATAGATGGTTGTCCTAAGAAGATATTAATTCCTGATATGTTTGCATGTTTGAATAATCAAAAAATCTTTAATGATTGGAATCAAGCTTATTATTATAATAATGTTTTAACAACTAGAGGTCATTCTAAGGCGTCAGAATGTTTAAAATGTGGTAAATGTGAACATATCTGTCCACAACACTTATCAATAAGAGAATTATTACAACAAGTCGCAGAAGAATTTGAACATGAATAGGAGAATAAGAAAATGAACGATTTTATATTTCAAAACACAACAAAAGTTTATTTTGGTAAAAACCAATTACAACATTTACATGAAGAAGTATTAAAATATGGTGATAAAGTATTAGTAGCTGTTGGAGGTAAGTATATTAAAACAACACCATTATATCAAAACGTTTTAGATGAATTAAAAACGAATGGTATTAAAGTGTTTGAACTTGGTTCTGTAGAACCAAATCCTAGACACGCAACCGTTAATAAAGGTGTTAAAATTTGTAAGGAAAATGGTATTCAAACTGTTTTAGCTGTTGGTGGAGGATCAACGATTGATTGTTGTAAAGCCATTGCTGCAACAAGTTTATCTGAAACTGATGATATTTGGGACTTAGTAGAAGGCAAAGCACAATGGAAAGATGCCTTGGCTGTTATAGCTATGCCAACCATTGCTTCAACAGGTAGTGAAATGGATAAGTCATGTGTCATTGCCAATGTTGATAAAGGTGTTAAAAGTGGTATTAATGGAGAAACTATTAGACCAAAGGTTGCTTTCTTAGATCCAACCAATACATTCACAGTACCAGCTTTTCAAACAGCCTGTGGTGGATTTGATATTATGTGTCATTTGTTTGATATGAATTATTTTGTTAATAGTGAAAGATATCCATTACAATTCAATGTTGTTGAAACATTATTAAAAACAGTTAGAACACAATTACCGATTGCGATAAAAGAACCTGAAAACTATGAAGCAAGAGCAACTATGTTATGGGCTGCTAGTTGGGCATTGAATAGTTTTTGTACATCAGGATATAAAACACAAGCACAACTTCACTCATTAGAACAATTTTCTTCTACAATGGATTTAACTCATGGTTTAGGCTTGGCTATTTTGACGCCTAAATGGATGAAATATTTACTAGATAGAGATGAAACAGTAGTTGAAGACTTTGCAAGATTTGGTGTTAATGTCATGGATGTAGAAGATAATGATGATAAGAAAGATGTTGCTTATAAAGCTATTGATGCCCTACAGACATTTATTAAAGATGAATTGGGTTTACCTGTTCACATGTCTGAAATAGGATTAGATGATAGTCATTTTGATGAAATGGTTGATAAGGCATTACATGGTACAGATGGACTACCAAGAGCTTATAGACCACTTTCAAGAGAAGATTTCTATAATATCTATAGAATGTGTTTATAGAGGTAAATAATATGTCAAAATCAATTGTTATATATTTTTCTAGAGCTGGGGAAAATTATGCTGTTGGAGATATAGATAAGGGTAATACAGAAGTCATAGCTGAAATGATTCAGGAATTCACAAATGCTGATTTGTTTAAAATTGAACCTAAGAATCCATATTCACATAATTATAAAGAATGCTGTGATGAAGCACTATTAGAACAAAAGAATAATGCAAGACCTGAATTAAAGGATTATTTAGATAATATCGATGTTTATGATGAGGTTTATATTGGTTCACCTATATATTGGGGAACTATGCCTCAAAGTATGTTTACACAATTAGAAATGTTAAACTTTAACAATAAATCCATCAAAATCTTTACAACCCATGAAGGATCAGGACTAGGGAATGTTGTTAAAGATGTTCAAAGTATTTGTGAAGGTGGTACCATTACCGATACTCTAGCTATCAAAGGAACAAACGTTTATCAAGCAAAAACTCAAGTAGAAAAATTTTCTAAAAAAGTTATTTTATCAAAGTAAAATAACTTTTTAATTTTGCATAATTATTTTATTTAAAGAAAATAACTGGATTTCTTATTAGATAATAACTTTTAGACATAATCTAAACTTTGTTTATTTCTATATTTTATAAAGTTTTGTATGATAAATATGGTTATTCATTACCTCAATTATATCCCTTATTGTTCCAAATTGTCTGTGATAGTACCTGGTTACTATGTATTGATTGAAAAATGAATAATCCATAAGGAGCTTATTGAAAGCTCCTTTGTTTATACATATTTGAATTTGTGTTTATTCATTATTTTGTATTTTTATCATAAAATATAAATAAGAAAGAAGTGATCAATATGTTACATTATAATGATGATATTATTGATGATATGAACGATAGATTAAATAAAAGACTTAATACTATGAGAACAGTAGGTATAGTTATATCAATTGCTATGATTATATGTGGTATATTATGTTTGATGTTTCCAACGAAAACATTGTCTGCTATTGTTATCATAGGAGCTATTATGTTGATAGTATCAGGAGTATATCAGATCATTGATTATGTATCATTACCATCCATGTTACGCTTTGCTGGAAATATGTCTTGTGGCATTATTAATGTCATAATTGGACTAATATTATTAATATCTCCTAAACAATTAACAATTCATGTGTTGGTTTATATTTTTGGTTTTATTTTATTGTTTTATGGTATTAATAAATTAACATTTGCACATCAATTATCCTATTTTAATATGTATGGTTATTCATGGCCTGTTATGACATCTATCATAATGATTATTGTTGCTTTAATATTTCTTATTTCACCTATGTTTGTATCAATTATCTTAAGTTATATATTAGCTATATATTTAATTGTTGAAGGTATAACGCAACTTGTAGAAGTGATAAATATGCATGATTTGGTGATATAATATGAATACCATAACAATTATGAATTTTACAAATATTTACAAAGAAGAAAGCTTTTATAAACACCAGAATTTTGATTGGATAGATTGCACAGATATTGAAGGTGTTCAGGGTTATTGTAGTAATGATGCGAAAAAAGAGTTGCTAAAAAGAATTAAAGATAAATCTAGCCATGGAATACATTTTATTGATAATGGCGATTATCATTATATGACAGAATTATGGTTAAGTCATATTAAAGAAGATTTTGTATTGGTTGTTTTTGATCATCATAGTGATATGATTGAACCAATGTTTGATATGTTAAGTTGTAGTTCATGGATATTGGATACACTACAAAATAATCCATATTTAAAGTATGTCATATTAGTGGGAATTAGTGAAAAACAATCCCAAACAATTGAAAAATACCAAGATAAAGTGATATGTCTATTGGAAGGAAATATTAACGATATTGATAAATGGAAAAAAATTGATACATTACTTAAACAATATCCATTTTATCTTTCTATTGACAAAGATGTTTTAAGTAAGAAAGTTGTTCATACCTCCTGGAATCAGGGAGATATGCGTATGATTGAACTAGAGTTGTTGTTAGGAAATTTTATGAGTATAGGACATCTTTTAGGTATTGATATTTGTGGTGAATGTGTTCATGAAATTTCAAAATTAAAAGATATACAGATTGATGATGTCTTTAATGAGAAGTTATTGGAATTTTTAGAATTTGGCATAGAAAAAAGGATTGAGAGTTAACTCAATCCTTTATGTGAATTATTGAATTTGCTGGGCAATCCATTCCCATGCAGTTAAGCCACAGTCGTCACATTCTGTTTCGTTATTATCGAAATAAATCCAAGACCAGTGACCTTGATATTCATAGGCATTACCATCTTCATCATCAAATCTACCTGAAGTATCAATAACTTTTTCAGGTGAATAAACATGTAAGTTAGTAGCACCAGCTTCTTGTAATCTTGCAATTGTTGGTTCTTCATGTAAAGTTGGATCTACAGTTGTATCAGCTTCTGAATAAATGAAGTACATTGGTAAATCAACTAAGCTTTCGATTTGTTCATCAGAAATCAATGAATCAGTTAAAGCTTCACAAATAGGAACTATAGCAGTGTATTTATCAGGATTAGCAATTGCCATAACCATAGTCATATAACCACCATTAGAATCACCAGCTAAGACAATCTTACTAGCACCAATAGATTCAGCATATTGATCAATAAATTCATCTAATGAATCAATATAATATGAACTTTGTGAACCTGTAATTGAAATTGAACCACCATTATAGTTACCACTTTGACCATCTTCATCCATCCAATAAGTAGGACACTGAGGAGCAACAACATTAACATCACCAACGATATCCTGGAATTCATCACTAATTAAAGCAGTTACTTCATTAGCTAAGCAGTTAACATAAGGATCAGTAGAATCAGTATTTACTCCTGCGCCACCTTCACCTGCACCATGTAACCAAACAACTAATACATCGCTATCACTTTCACTATTATAATAAGCATAATTATAAGTCGTACCATCACTTGCTTCATAACTATCAGTACTATAACCATCAGCAGAAGTAGTTTTAGCAGTATATTCAGTATCAACAGTAAATGAAGTAACTTCAGTACCAGCAGATGTCAAAGCAGCATTATCACTTAATGTGATTGTTAGATAATAAGGATCACTCCATGTATTATAACCAGTAGAAACTGTATATAATAAAGGAGAACCATCATTAGGGCTAATATAAAGTTCTAATGCAACATATTGAGAAGCTTCACTTACTTCATTACCATCTACATCACATAAATAAGCATTTTCAATAGTACGATCAACAGTTGTTTCAACAACAGGTAAAGCTTCATCAGTCCAATCAGTTGTTTGTTTTGTTTCAGTCACAATAAAATCATCAGCAGAGACCTCATCAACAACATTATCTAAAGTAATAATAGCTTTAGAAACACCACAACCCCAGTCATCGCCTTGAACATAGATACTATAAGTACCACTTAGAGTATCACTACCTGTTGCTTCATCAGAAGATGAACAAGCAGCTAATACACATACCATACTTGCAGCAACTAAAAGTTTCCAAATTTTTTTCATAATATTTTCTTCCTCCTACTAATAATTATAACATTTTGTAAGCGCTTTAAATAGGCAAAAAGATCATCAAAAAAGTAGCTGTTTCTCATATTATTTTTTTATTCTAGCATTTCTGCGATAAGCATTTGGAGTAATATCATGAAACTTAGCAAATTCATGATAAAATGATTTAGAGTTAGTATAACCATGGGTAGTATATATTTCTGTAATAGATTTATCTGTTGTAATAAGCTCATTTTCGATTCTTTTAATACGTGCCTGGTTTAATACATCATGAATTGTTGTATGTAGATATGTTTTAAATAAATTAGCTATATATCCATAGGATAAATTAAAATGTTCAGCTATTGATTTTATATCTGTAATATGATCACATTCATCATCAATATATGTTAATATTTCTACTAACCTATCTTTTTGTTTCTCTGATTGAATAGAGTAACCTTCACTTTTTAGATGACAATGTTTGGATAATAAGGTATACATAAGTTCATACACCAATCCCATCATTTGGATGTATTTAAGATTATCATTAGAAAAATAAATATCAATAATTTGATTAAGAATATCTAATACTTCTGTTTCATTAGTACATATTGTATCAAAATAAAAGGCATCAATATCATCAAAAAGAGATTTTAAAAATTCATAATTAATTTGTAATGCATAGCCAAAGTATTTTTGATTAATAACCTTACTACGACATCGATGAACTTCCTTACTATTAACTATCAAAAATTGATTGGGGTTAACATAATATAAATTGCCTTCAATCCAAGCTTCTGTAGAATTAATTTTAGGAATAATAACTTCTAAACTACGATGCCAATGCATAGGTATCTGACAATTTTCCTCATTACCTTTAAGGTTTATAGTAGCAACATAAACTGGAGCTTTGACATTTGACTTTATCGATTCATATATAATTTCATTGCTAGTGTCTTCGTATTTTATCATTTGCATAATTCAATCACCACTATTATTGTAAGTGATAATATTGAAGATGTCAATTATAATATTGATTATAAAGATCGATAGTATAATTGATGATTATTTCATTTTCCTTGTTAATAAGTAATCCAAAGAAAGTGCGATATTTTAAATAATCAATATCTTCTGGTAATAAAATGTTAATAACTCCAATTCCAGAGACTTTATCACTATTCAATTGAGGCTTTCTATTTTTTAATTCAGATAGTGTTTTTTTATAAGTTTCATAGATTAATTGGCTATCTAAGGCCAAATAAAGTGTGGGTGTCATAAGACCAGAAAACATGATTGATATGTCTGTAAGATATTCTAAAATTATTTCCTGGTTATTATCATTAATATCATTACTAATAAAATATATTTTTGACAATTCATCTAATTGAGTTTCTATCTCACAATATATATAAACACGAAACGTATAACCCTTATAGGTTATCCATTGCTGTTTCGTGGCTATTATATATTGACCTTTATAATCATGTTCAACGGGTTCAAAATCATTCTCCTGAAAATAATCTCCATTAAACTCAATAACAAATAAAAACATATTTAATAATGTTAATGTTTTTGTAAACATAGTGTGCCTCCTTTATAGTTGATGTTGTAAATCAAACATCATTGATATGTTTATTATTTTTTCTTCATAAATATAAATAATCATAAAAATAGAATAAGGCAGATTACCTGTTAAAGAAGAATCTACCTTTTTTATATCGTCTATATAAAGTGGTTTGTTAATGCATAGTTGTTGATGTTTGCGTTGTAGTTTTTGTAAAGTTTGATTATAAAAAGTTTTTATGATGGTAGTTTTTGATAATTCGAGATATAAGTTTTCATTGATATAATAAGTAAAATTAATTAATAATTGTTGAACGCATTCGACAATGTCCTTAGGATTATTATAATTGACTTCCTTAGAATAAAAACTAATGATAGCTATTTTATCTAATTTTATATTAGCAATACACTTTATACCGATGCGAAATAGGTTGTTTTTATAGATAATGGTTTGATATTGAATACAGGATGATGCATAACCATGAAAGTATGGTGATGGAACAGTCAATTGCATAAAATCTTTTTCGTGAAAATAGTTTATTTTTTTACAATTAAGTGTTTTTAAATAAGTATTCATTAAAGAAATAGAATGATTAAGCATCGCTTTCCTCCTTTGAAAACACCAATAAATAATTCAGCAATCCATTTTCATGTAAAAAGATGGATAAATATAAATTATAGTCTAATTTACAATAATCACGGTCTATTTGATAATCATCTATAATAAATTGTTTTTCCTGTGAATTGGTTTCATGAATTTTTTGAGTAAGTCTTATATAAGTAGATAAAAAGATTCTGTCTAAACGTGAATGGTCTTTGAGACCTTCATAAAGTTGTTTATTTAAAAATGTCGAAAACTGAATAATGAGATTATGAATATATTCAACAATAATCATTGATTCATCATCATTAATTTCTTTACATCCAAATGATATCGCATAAAGTTGATCATTACTTTTTTCTACAACACATAAAATATAAATTCGAAATGTTTTTCCTTCATTGTAAATAAGTTGATTCTTTTGTGCTAAAACAAATTCTTCATTAGGATAAATAATACCAATATCATGATTGATATTGGTATTAAAATCATTGATGCTGAAATAATTTTTTTCATTAAATTGAATTTTTTGTAAAAATTGATTGAGTAGCTCTATCGTTTTCATGGCATTCACCTTAATTATTTAATTCAAACGATACACACATACGTTTGAAATGATAGGTATGGAATCTAACGATACCGTGGATTTTGT
This sequence comes from Erysipelotrichaceae bacterium, assembly GCA_021201315.1. Lineage (GTDB taxonomy): Bacteria > Bacillota_I > Bacilli_A > Erysipelotrichales > Coprobacillaceae > JAJQDJ01. The sequence goes on along the minus strand of JAJQFG010000067.1, from coordinate 2,576 downwards.
AATTAATATCATGACACATCACTTTAAATTGATAGAAATAATCATGTGTTGTAAAATGAGAAATTTTAGTTTGACCATTTTTGATTCTTTCTAAATGATTTAAAGAGAATATATGAATATTGGCAGCATCAAACAATGGTAAATCATAATTAGCATTCATAAATGATGAGAAATCCATCATTAAATGTAATAAATATTCACTTATAGTAACATAATTGTATTTGTTTATATGTTTACATTCAAATGCAATAGCATGAAAATCGTTATCATTTTTTGCTATTATATATATAGAAATAGGAAATGAAATATTATTATATGTAACATGGTGATGAATAGTAGTTTTACTAAATTCTTGAGCATTTCTTTTATGAATCTTGTTAAAGTCTGATGCTTGAATGGTGTTGTTTTTAAAGTCAGTTGTTTCTAGGAACTGATTACATAAAGTTATTGTATTTGTTAACATAGTTGACCTCCTAATTTGAATTAATGTTTTTATTGATGTATTCTATTAAAAAATTGATTTGTAACCAAATAGTATTTCCTCTATGTGCAATAGCATTAAGGTATACATGGTGTTTTTGATTATAAAATTGATGAGAAAGTTCAAAATGGCCTTGACTAACACTTGTAATACCTTTATTTAAAGGATAATAACCAATTTCTCTTTCTTCTAGATATAATTGAAAAAAATCAATAATTCTTTCATTCTCATCAATTGTTAAAAAAACTTCATCACTTACAAAATTAATAAAATCTGAAATCATTTGAACAAGATACTCTGTAATAATAAGATGATTATCTTGATGAACTTCTTTACAATAAAAACCTATACTATCCAATTCATCAGTTAATTCATTAATAGCAACAAAAAAACTTATTGGGAATGTTAAATCCTTATAAGTTATAGTTTTGTCTTTTTGTGCTTCTGCTAGGTTTTCATTTGATATAAAGTCACTTTTTTTAAAAATATTATCTTTATTATATTTTTTTATTTTAATAAATTCGTTCAATAAATTTAAACTATGAGTGATCATAAAAATTCTCCTTTCTGATATATATTTAATAATAATTCTAAAATAATACCCCAATCCTTTATAGGACTTATCTTAAAATAAAAATTGTCCTCCATAAAATAGAGTTGAGGACTACAAATAAAATGAGTAAGATAATACATATTTTTAGATGTATTACTTTTGTTGTTGAATAATTTTAGAAATGCTAATTCAAATTGAGATTGTATGAAATCATCCATGTAAAGTTGTGAAGAAATATTTTGATTAATAATAGATGTAAATTGAATCATTAAATGTGAAAGATATTCCTCGATGATTAGATGATCATCTCTATGTATTTTTGAACATTTCATAGATATCATGTAAAGTTCATGAGTTTCATATAAGAGGCTACTAGTGACTCTGACATTAAAAGTTATCCCTTTATATATGATTGGTTGTTGTTTTTGAATTTCGATTAGTTTTTCATCACAACCATCTATATAAGCATTATAGCCTGTTTTATAAAAGTCGTTCTTTTGAAATTGATTATATTTTTTAAATCCAGCCAAATTCAAAAATTGGTTAAGTAATAGAATACTTTGATTCATTGTTGTCATAAATTAACCTCTAAATATATTCCATTTTAATCATGAGAAATACAAACTTTGTGAAATTCAAAACTAAAAGTGAACATAAATCCATCTAACATATAAAAATATAATTTACCAATATATGGTTTATCATATAATTGGGCATTAAAAGGGAAAGCTTTACCATAATCTAATATACCTTTATGATCATGCCACTTTTTGATACGTCCTTCTTTGATATAAGCAAATACTTCTTGACACATTGATTGTAAATAGGTACCATCGGCTATTTTTTGATATAAATCATCACTTATTAAAGACGATAATTTAATCGTAAGATCAGAAAGATATTTTGCAATGATTTCCTGATGTTCATCACTGTATACCTCAAAATCTTTAGTTTTAATAGATATTTCAAATATTTCATCTGTCTTTGGTCTTATAGTGGCTTCAATATCAAAAGGAAATTCAATACCCATATAATTAACATTCATCTCTCTATATGAAACAACATAATAGCTACAATGAGGATTGTCATCTTCTTTGTTGGAATCAAGTTCCTCTTCTAAAAAATATTCACTTTCACTAAAACCAATTCTTCTTAAGTAATCATTTAAAAATGTAACTGACTTTGTTACCATTTTGTTTCCTCCTTTTCAGTATCATTCTTTAATAGGGAGTAAAAAAACGTTGATATGAATCAACGCTGTATTATGAACTATATAATCTAGCTTATGACAAATTCAATTTTGCTTTGATGTCAGATTTGTTTGAAAAGATATGGTAGATAATAACAACATTCTTTATTTTATCAACATGATAAAATACGTTGTATTTATCGACAACCATTACTCTTAGGTCTATATCAGCATACATCTGTTCATTATATAAACGATAACGCTCTGGCATAAAGGATAAACTATTAATGCTATTAATTAATATGCTAGACCATCTGATTCACTTGACGCATAATGATCATATTTATATTTCA
>JAJQFG010000011.1 GCA_021201315.1 Erysipelotrichaceae bacterium | reverse complement strand
ATTATTATAAGCAAATCTTCTAAAAATTAATGGTGTAAACTTCGAAAGACGAGACCTCCAACGATTAAACCTGCTTTAGTTTTTCTTTTCATATGTTTCACATCCTTATAGATGATATAATAACACTTTTTTATCAAATTCACAAATTTTTCACAATAATATTGTAATATAATATCTAAGAAAAGAGTGATGATATGAACAAAGAAGTCATAAAGATAAGATTAATAGTAACTGTTGTCATATTATGTGTACCTCTATTTTTATATTTAGGATCATTTATTGGTTAATCATTCTGATTTAACCAATTTTTTAATAATTTTATATATTTATCATTATTCTCTACAAAACACATATGTCTACAGCCTTCAAATAACTCCCATGATGAATTTGGTATATGCTCATGCATATAACCAGCAACACCAGGTGTACAAAGATCATTTTCACCACTAATAATAAACGTAGGTATAGTAATATCTTTTAATTCATCAGTTACATCATAATCTTTTAAATTACCTAATGGTGTAAATTCATTAGGACCCCAGGCAGTGACATAAACATCTTTGTTTTTCTTCATAGGACGTCTTAAGCATTCTGGAGAATCTTCTGTTACTTCACCACTACAATGAAGTAACATATATTCCTTTTCAGCAGATAAATATTTTGGGTCATTATAATCTCCCGTGCTTGTGGCATAGTTAATCGCCTCTTGCATGTCTTGTGGTAATTGTTGGATCAGCTTTTGTTGTTCCTTAGCCCATAAAGAAGATGAAGGTAAAGTACTAGACAAAATCATGCTTTGAATACCTTTTGCTTTTCTATGACACACATACTCTAGTAACAACATACCACCCCAAGATTGTCCTAATAAATGAATCTTATCCAAATGTAAATAACTTCTTAAAGCCTCTAATTCATCCAACCATGTTTCCTTATGCCATAAATCATTTCGACCTTCAACATAAGAATTACCACAACCAATTTGATCATACATAATCAATTGTCTATCGTCTAATTCACTTAATACATCCAAAACTTCAAAATAATTATGACCTGATCCAGGACCACCATGTAATAATACTAGAGGTGATTTTTGTGAGTTTTCTCCAACAATTCTATAATATGTTTGATAGCCTAAAAAAGGCATATATCCTTCAACAACTTTCATTATATCAACTCCCATATGAATTATAATATCTTAAAAAAGAAATGTATACAAATATAATGATTAAATATGTCAAAGGCGACAGAATTAAATTATAGTAAAATTCATGCAAATAGTTTATAATATTGATAAGGAGTTGATACAGATGAAGAAAGCTATACCTATAGGAATAGTTAATTATAGTGAACTTATTCAAAATAATTATTATTTTATTGATAAAACACTAATGATTAAAGATTTCTTAGATTTTAGAGCAAAAGTTACACTTATTACAAGACCAAGAAGATTTGGTAAGACTCTAAATATGTCAATGATGGCTGAATTCTTTGATATCAAAAAGGACACGAAAGATGTATTTAAAGATACCAATATTATGAAAACCGAATATGCGAACAATATCAACCAATATCCTACAATTTTTTTAACATTTAAGGATGCTTGTGATACTAAGGAAAATGTCATATCCTTTTTAAAAGAACAAATATTAGATGTCTATGACTATTATGAAGATGAATTAAATTCTCTTGATATGAATGAATCCAACGCATTGCGATATGAAACAATTAAAAGAGAATTAAGAGATGAAAAAGCTACTTTATCAAAGATAACCAATTCAATATCATTTTTAACTAAATTATTATACAATTATTATGGTAAAAAAGTTATGTTATTTATTGATGAATATGATACGCCTTTTATCGAAGCTCATGTCAATAGCTTTTATGATGAAATTCATAGTGAATTAGCATTACTATTATTAAAAGCACTTAAAGATAATCCTTATTTAGAATTATCAATGATAACAGGTATCCAAAGAGTAGCTAAGGAAAGTATCTTTTCAAAATTAAACAATCCTGCTATTTGCACTATGGCTGATGATAAATATTCTAGATATTTTGGTTTTACACAAGATGAAACAAAAAAGTTGTTAGAATACTACGGACTAGAATTAAATGATGGAGTTAAAAATATGTATGATGGTTATCATATTGGAAATAGTGAAGTATATACCCATGGTCTATTCTAAGTTATGCTTCAAATCACAAATTAAAACCATACTGGGTCAATACCAGTGCAAATACTATGCTTGTAAACGCTATGTCAAAAGCTGATATGTCATTCAATGATGGATTTGAATCATTGATAGAGAATGGATTTCTTGAAACAAATATCAATATGGAGACAAGTTTTTATGAACAATCTGAAACTTCTACTTTATGGGGATTATTTATCAATGCTGGCTATCTAACCATTACTGATGAAAATGAATTTGAAGAATATCGTATTGAAATACCAAATCAGGAGGTTGTTAAGGAATTTAAATTATTAGTTTCTAAGTATCTAAATGTTTCTGATACTTTTCTGTTAAAATTGGCTAATAGTCTTTTAAAAGAACAACCACGTGAGTTCCTAAAAACATATCAAGATATACTACTAATTCCATCATATTATGATTATAAAAGCGAAAATAGCTACCATATGTTTTTTCTATCATTATGCATATATATGCAATCAACGCATGAACCATTATCAAATCGAGAATCTGGCGATGGTAGACCCGATATTATATTAAAATCTAGAACATCAAGATTTGCTTCATTTGTTATTGAATTCAAATATGATAAAGGAAGTGAAAATGTTGATAAATTAGCTGAAGTAGCGTTAAATCAAATAGATAAAGAGCGTTATGGTGTTGATTTATCAGGTAGAATTATTCATATTGGAATAGGTGTTCATGGTAAAAAGGCTGGAATTAAGTGGGTTGTGGTTTAAAAAGTGCTAAGGGACTGAGTCCCTTGGCACTTTTAAATGCTCAATATAGATTATATTATTGATAATGTAATTGTAACAGATGAATTGTTTTGTATATAATCGTCAAATTGAGATATTCTTGAATCAATCTTTTTGATATATCCCAATCTGTATAATAAAAAACATATATTGGTATTGCTTATGATGGAATATTGATTATTCATACAATAAGTTATTTTAATCTTGTCTTTTAACATATCCACGTTAATACGATTATTATTCCATGAATGATTTACTAAAGCATAAGTGATAGCATCTAAAAATAATTTTTCGGGTATTTCTTCAACGGTTTCTCTAGCTAGTGATCTAATGACTTCATATTGATAATATTTTCTGTATTCATCAATGACATATTTTAGCATGGTAAGAATTGATATATTATCATATATTAGTTGATAATATATTTCATGAATATTGTTGTGATATCTTGTTAATTTGATACCTTTAAATTGATTTTCACCAGCAAGTAAAGCTGCAGCATTATTATAGTGATTATTCTTTGTACACAGACCAAAAACTTTTAAAATATCATTAGTAAGACATTTAATTCCTGGTTTTTGTATAAGCTCTTGTTCTAATGTGGAAAAATGTAAGTCTTGTTGAATTGATATCATATCTTCAAAATTTGTTGTTTCTAATATCTTCATGTTATCACCTCGCAAAAATTATACCATAGTTGCATATTGCAATAAAAGTTATTTGTTTCTATTTTTGAAAATTCTTTTAATAGAATCATATTCTTGATAAAATATTTATAACAAGAATTTGAAAGGAGATATATATGAAGAAGTTTTCTGATGATTTTTTATGGGGAGGAGCTACTGCTGCTAATCAATTTGAAGGAGGCTGGAAAGAAGGAGGCAAAGGTGTTTCTGTATCCGATGTTGCTTTGTTTAAAGATCCAAAGTCAATGAGCGACCTTTTAGATGTACATGGATTATGCGAGATTACTGATGAAGATATTGAAAAGGCATTAAATAGTGATGATGAAGTCTATTATCCAAAACGTCATGGTATTGATTTTTATCATCATTATAAGGAAGATATTGCATTACTTGCAGGTATGGGATTTAAAGTCTATCGTATGTCTATTGCCTGGTCACGTATTTTTCCACGTGGTGATGAGAAGGAACCTAATGAAGAAGGTTTGAAGTTTTATGATGATGTTTTTGATGAATGTTTAAAATATGGTATGCAACCATTAGTTACAATGTCACATTATGAACCACCTTTAGCTTTTGTAACTGAATACAATGGCTGGTATAATAGAAAAGCTATTGATTTCTTTACAAATTATGTGGATGTTATAACTAAGAGATATAAAGATAAAGTCAAATTATGGTTAACATTCAATGAAATAGATTCTATTATTAGACATCCATTTATGACTGGAGGACTCATTGAATCTAGATTTAAACCAGAAGAATTTGAAGAAGTCTGTTATCAAGCTATGCATCATCAATTTGTAGCATCAGCTTTAGCTGTTAAAATAACACATGATAATATTCCTGATGCAAAAGTAGGATGCATGCTTACAAAGCTTACCTATTATCCTTATACTTGTAAACCAGAAGATGTCTTAGAACAACAACAAAGAATGCGTTCTATTTATTGTTTTAGTGATACACAAGTTCATGGTGAATATCCTGCATATTTATTATCTATGTATAAGAATAAAGGATTTAATATCAAAATGACAGATGAAGATTTAAGAATTATGAAAGCTTATCCTGTTGATTTTATTAGCTTTAGCTATTATTCTTCTAGCTGTGTGGCTAAAGAAACAGAAGGTAAAGATGTCACTACTGGTAATACTGTAACAGCTATTAAGAATCCTTATATTCCTTCTAGTGATTGGGGTTGGCAGATTGATCCAATTGGTTTAAGAATTTCATTGGTTGATTTATATGATCGTTATAGAAAGCCATTATTTGTTGTTGAAAATGGTTTAGGTGCTAAAGATACAGTAGAAGCCGATGGTTCTATCAATGATGATTATCGTATTGATTATTTAAGACAACATATTATTGAAATGTATAATGCAGTGTATGAGGATGGTGTAGAACTCATGGGTTATACAACTTGGGCACCTATTGATTTAATTAGTAATTCTACAAATCAGATGTCTAAGAGATATGGTTTTATTTATGTTGATGTTGATGATTATGGTAATGGTACATATAAACGTAGTAAGAAGAAATCTTATGATTGGTATAAAGAAGTTATTGCTACTGGAGCAGCTAATATATTGAATGATTAAGATACCGTTAAATCGGTATCTTTTTGACCACATAAAAAATCTCCTTTATGCTATAATGACATAAAGGAGTTGGTTTCTATGAAAAAAGATTTACCAATAGGCATTACTGATTATAGAAAGCTCAAAGAACGAAACCTTTATCATGTTGATAAAACTTTAATGATTAAAGAACTTCTAGAAGATAAAGGCACTTTAGTGACTTTAATAACACGTCCACGAAGATTTGGTAAAACACTCAATATGTCTATGATTTCTGAATTTTTTGATATTACTAAAGATTCAAAAGAAATCTTTCAAGGAACAAAGATCATGAAAAGTGAATATGCTAGCGAAATTAACCAATATCCTGTTATATATATCACTTTTAAGGCAGCTAGTGGTACTAAAGAAAAAGTTATATCTAGAATAAAAGAACAATTACAAAATGTATATGGATATTATTATTCAATATTAGAAAAAGTAGATATGAATATATTTGAAAAAAATAATTATGAGTATATTATACAAGAACTTAATAATAGAAATTCTCGATTGGGTAATGTATCTAATGCTTTATTGTTTCTTACTAATATGCTTAATAAATACTATAATAAAGGTGTTATCGTTATCATAGATGAGTATGATATGCCATTTATAGAAGCACATGTTAATGGTTTTTATGATGATATTCATGATGATTTATCATCTATATTATCAGAAACATTTAAAGATAATTCTTATGTTGAATTTGGTATATTAACGGGAATTCAAAGAGTTGCAAAAGGAAATACACTTTCTAAATTTAATAATCCTGCTGTTTATACAGTTGCTGATGATAAATATTCTTCATACTTTGGTTTTGATTATCATGAAACAAAGCAATTATTAGAGTATTATGAATTAGAATTAAACGATGATGTTAAAGCAATGTATGATGGATATCATATTGGCAATACATATGTATATAACCCATGGTCTATTTTAAATTATGTAAAGAATCATAATCTTAAGCCTTATTGGGTTAATACAAGTAGTAATATTATGATTAAAAATGCAATAAGAAAGGCTGATGCTTCTTTTAAAACTGGTTTTGAAACGTTGATTGAAAATGGATATTTGGATGCCAATGTTAAGATGGAAACAAGCTTTTATGAAGAATCAGAGACATCAACATTATAGGGATTGTTTCTTAATGCAGGATATCTGACAATTGAAAATGAAATTGCTTTAAAAGCAGATGTTTCCAAGAAAAAATATAGAGTTAAGATTCCTAATTTAGAAGTAGTTGATGAATTTAAGTCTTTTTTAGCAGCTTATTTAGAGGTATCTTCAGTTGATTTTTTAGATAATATTATAGAAAGCCTATTAGAAGAAAATCAAAAAAAATTTATTGATTCATTTTCTGAGTTATTACTAGCTTCTTCATATCATGATTTAAAGAGTGAAAACAGTTATCACATGTTACTTTTCCCTTTATGTTTATATCTTCAAAATACTCATGAGGTCAGCTCAAATCTAGAAGAAGGTGAAGGAAGATCTGATATTACATTAAAAGCAAAATCATCTAAGTATACTTCGTATGTTATTGAATTTAAACATGGTAAGAAAAATGATGATCTTAATGAATTGGCAAAAGATGCTATTCAACAAATTATTGATAAAAAATATGATATTAATTTAACAGGTAGAATTATTCATATCGGATTGGGTTTATATAGTAAACATGTGGCTATGAAATGGATTGTAAAGAATTCAAGCTTATAATGCTTGAATTCTATTTTTTTATATTCATTTAACTATTTTTATGTTAGAATAGCACTCGAAGGGTGATTAATGTGACAAAAGTGATAAAATCTGATGATTTAAAGACAATATGTCAAGCTGTTAAAGATGGTAAAGTAGTATCTTTTCCAACTGAAACAGTTTATGGTGTAGGTGTTAAGTTTGGTGATCATCAAGCTCTTGATGCTTTAATGGAAGCTAAAAATAGAGATTATTCTAAAGCTATTACATTAATGGTCAGTGATAAATCTGAAATAGAAAGATATGCTATTGTAAGTAACGATGCTCAAAAGATCATTGATGCTTTTATGCCTGGTATGATTACGATGGTATTTCAAAAGAAAGATAATGTTGATGATTATATGACGAATGGGTTATCAACGATAGGTATACGTATTCCTGATAGTGATTATGTTTTAGAATTATTAAAGAATACTGGCCCTATGCTTGTAACAAGTGCCAACTTATCCAATCATCCTAATACCACTAATACTAAGGAAGTGCTTGATCAATTGGATGGACGTATTGAATTGGTAGTGGATGGTAAGACGACTGACAATATTGCAAGTACTGTAGTAGATGTGAGTCAAGGTTGTGTAAAAATATTGCGTGAGGGTAAAATAAGTAAAGAAATGATTGAGGAGGTATTGAAGTGAAAATAGCGGTTGCATGTGATCATGGTGGTTTTCGTTTAAAGAATGTATTGATTCAAGAAATGAAGAATCAAGGTTATGAAGTTGTTGATTTTGGTACTTACAATGAAGATAGCTGTGATTATCCAGATTATGCAGTGAAAGCTGCACGTGCTGTAGCATCGGGGGATTGTGAAAAAGGTGTTGTAGTATGTGGTACAGGTATTGGTGTATCTATGACTTGTAATAAGGTTCATGGTATTCGTTGTGCTTTATGTCATGATGTTTTTAGTGCTAAAGCCACAAGAGCTCATAATGATGCCAATATGTTAGCAATGGGGCAAAGAGTGATTGGTGAAGGTTTAGCAGTGGAAATATTGAATGCGTGGTTAAATACTGAATTTGAGGGTGGTAGACACGTTCAAAGAATTGAAAAAATGATGAAGATTGAAGGAGAAGAATAATGAGAGATACAGTAGTTTTTGAGAGTGTTGAAAGAGAATTAAATAGACAAAGAAATAATATTGAATTGATTGCATCAGAAAACTTTGTTTCTGAAGAAATTATGGAATTAGCTGGTTCTGTTTTGACTAATAAGTATGCAGAAGGTTTGCCAGGTAAGAGATATTATGGTGGTTGTGTCTATGTGGATGAAGTTGAAAACTTAGCTAGAGATCGTTTAAAAGAATTATTTGGGTGTGAACATTGTAATGTTCAACCACATAGTGGGGCACAAGCTAATACAGCTGTTTATTTTGCACTTTTACAACCAGGAGATAAGGTTTTGGGTATGTCTTTAGCAGATGGAGGACATTTAACTCATGGTTCTCCAGTAAATTATTCAGGTAAGACTTATGATTTTTATAGTTATGGTGTTTCTAAGGAAACTGAGATGATTGATTATGATGATTTTAGAGAGAAAGTAGAAACAATTAAACCTAAATTAGTTGTTGCTGGAGCTAGTGCTTATTCAAGAATTATTGATTTTAAATTAATGGCTGAAATTGTCCATGAAAATGGAGCCTTATTTATGGTTGATATGGCACATATTGCTGGACTTGTAGCTGCAGGCTTACATCCATCTCCAGTACCATATGCTGACATTGTTACTACAACAACACATAAAACATTAAGAGGACCTCGTGGTGGTGTCATCATGTGTAAAGAAGAATTTGCAAAAGATATTGATAAAGCTGTATTCCCAGGTATGCAAGGTGGCCCTTTAATGCATATTATTGCTGCTAAAGCTGCATGCTTCTATGAAGCATTACAACCTGAATTCAAAGAATATGCTGCTCAAATCATTAAAAATGCCAAAGCATTAGAAAATTCATTGAAAGAAGAAGGCTTTAGATTAGTAGCTGATGGTACAGATAATCATTTAATCTTAATTGATGTAAAAGCAAGCTGTGGTATTACAGGTAAAAAAGCTGAAAGATTATTAGATGAAATCAATATCACTGCTAATAAAAATGCGATTCCATTTGACACAGAAAAACCATTTAAAGTTTCTGGTATTCGTGTAGGAACACCTGCTATGACAACAAAAGGTTTTGATGAAGAAGACTTCAGAGAAGTTGGTAAGATTATTGCTTATCGCTTAAAGAATGAAGAAACTGATGAAGTTAAAGCAGAATGTCTAGCAAGAGTCAAAGCTTTAACTGATAAAGTTACAATGTATCAAGATAAAACATATATCAAATAAGGAGGAAACTTATGTCTACAACAATATTAAATCATCCGATGATTGAACACAAACTGACGATTATGCGTAATAAAGAAACTGGAACTAAAGAATTTAGACAAAATCTTGATGAAATTGGTATGTTGATGGCTTATGAAGTAGGTAAGAATCTACCTTTAAGAAACATTGAAATTGAAACACCACTTACTTCAATGACTGGTAAAACACTTATGCGCCATGTTGTTTTAGTACCAATTTTAAGAGCTGGTTTAGGATTAGTTGATGGTTTTAAAACTGTTATTCCTACTGCTAGAGTAGGCCATATTGGTATGGCTAGAGATGAAGAAACGTTGGAACCAAAAGAATACTATGCTAAATTTCCTAGCACTTTAGAAGATGCCGATGTCTTTGTTTTAGATCCTATGTTAGCTACTGGTGGTACGGCTTCAGCTGTTATTACAAGTATTAAAAATAGAGGAGCAAAACATATTAAGTTCGCATGTGTTGTGGCAGCACCTGAAGGTATTCAAGCGCTTCAACAAAATCACCCTGATGTTGATTTATATATTTGTGCTGTAGATGAATCCTTAAATGAACATGGTTATATCGTTCCTGGTCTTGGTGATGCAGGCGATAGATTGTTCGGGACTGATAAATGACTTGCAGAACTTGTGTGAAGAAAATCGTTGATTATTTCAATGTATTTTGATTTTTAACAAAGTCAAAAAGAACACCATTTACACCAAATATACACCATTTTTCTGTAGGTTAATAAGAATATGTGATTATTTATATTATGAGATGCTGATTCAAATTAGATTCAGTAATCAAATATAGTACGTTATTTGTTTGAAAAATGAATATTGTACATAGTATGGAACGGGTAAATAAAATTAAAATGGTATCTGATAAATTTCAGATACTATTTTAATTTATGGTTTATAATTTATTTTATGATATACTAGTATTAAGAGGAGATGATATATATGAACAAAGCCATACCTATAGGAATAGTTGATTACAGAGAACTTATACAAAATAATTATTATTTTATTGATAAATCTCTTATGATTAAAGATTTTCTTGATAATAATGGTACAATGGTGACTCTAATTACTAGACCAAGACGTTTTGGCAAAACATTGAATATGTCTATGATGACTGAATTCTTTGATATCAAAAAAGATTCAAAAGATATATTTAAAGATACTAATATCATGAAAACCGAATATGCGAACAGTATCAATCAATATCCTACAATATTTTTAACATTTAAGGATGCCAATGATACAAAAGAAAAAGTTATATTATACTTAAAGGAACAAATATTAGATGTTTACGACTATTATGAAGATGAATTAAATTGTCTTGATATGAATGAATCTAACAAATTGCGATACAAGACAATTAAAAGAAAATTACGAGATGAAAAATCTGATTTATCAAAGATAACCAATGCAATATTATTTTTAACTAGATTATTATACAATTATTATGGTAAAAAAGTTATGTTATTTATCGATGAATATGATACGCCATTTATTGAAGCTCATGTCAATGGCTTTTATGAAGACATCCATGGTGATTTGGCTTCATTATTATCAACAGCACTTAAAGATAATCAGTATTTAGAATTGGCCATGATAACAGGTATTCAAAGAGTTGCCAAAGAAAGTATTTTTTCAAAACTAAATAATCCTGTTATCTGCACTATGGCTGATGATAAATATTCCCAGTATTTTGGTTTCACTCAGGATGAAACAAAACAATTGTTGGAATATTTCGGACTAGAATTAAATGATGAAGTTAAGAACTTATATGACGGCTATCATATTGGAAAAAGTGAAGTCTATAATCCATGGTCTATTCTCAATTATGCTGACAATCACAAATTGAAACCATATTGGGTCAATACAAGTGCTAATACCATGATTGTGAATGCAATGAAAGATGCTGACATGTCATTCAATGACGAATTTGAATCATTAATAGAAAATGGTTACCTAGAAACCAACGTTAACATGGAAACAAGCTTTTATGAACAGTCTGAAACAGATACTTTGTGGGGATTGTTTATCAATGCAGGTTATCTAACAATTACTGATGAAAATGAATATGAAGAATACCGTATTGAAATACCAAATCAGGAAGTTGTTAAGGAATTCAAATCTTTGGTTGCAAGCTATTTGAGAGTATCCAGCAGATTGCTATCAAAACTTGCTAATAGTCTTTTAAAGGAAAACCCAAATGAATTTCTAAAAGCCTATTATTTTATTGATACCATCCTATTATGATTATGAGAGCGAAAATAGTTATCATATGTTATTTCTTTCGTTGTGTTTGTATCTTCAAGGGACACATGAACCTTTATCAAATAGAGAAATGGGATACGGACGAACTGATATTGTATTGCAATCAAAAACACCTAGATATCCATCATATGTTTTTGAATTTAAGTATAGTAAAGAAGAAAATGATAATTTAGATAAGCTTGCAGATGATGCTTATCAACAAATTATTAGGGAAAAATATGATGCACCTTTAAAAGGTAGAGCTATTCTCATTGGATTTGGTCATCATCTCAAGAAAGTTGCTATGAAATGGATTGTTAGAGATTAAAATGAATAATTTCTTCTTCCTCTGTTATAGATGTAAGATTATTCAAATTGAATAGTCTTTTTACATTTATCGGCAAAAAAATTAGCAATTTATTTTATTGAAATATTGCCGATAATGCATTATATTATATATGTAATCAAATATGAAGGAGGATTATAAGTATGGAATATTTATTAGTAAGTGAAATTGCAAAAAAATGGAATTTGTCAGAAAGAAGCGTAAGAAATTACTGCTCTCAGGGGAGAGTTGAAGGAGCAATATTAAAAGGAAAAACATGGTATATACCTAGTGATGCAAAAAAACCAACTAGAATTAAATCGGCAAAAAAACCTAAAAGTTTACTAGATTTTTTACGAACAGAAAAACATAATAAATATTCAGGTGGTATTTATCATAAGACTCAAATTGATTTAACATATAATTCTAATCATATTGAAGGAAGTCGTCTGACTCATGATGAGACAAGATATATTTTTGAAACTAATACTATAGGAGTGAATAATTCGGTTATTAATATTGATGATATCATAGAAACAGTAAATCATTTCCGTTGTATTGATATGATTATTGACAATGCAAAAGTTGAATTAACAGAAAAATTCATCAAAGAACTCCATTATACTTTAAAATATAATACAAGTGATTCTACTAAAGAATGGTTCAAAGTTGGTGACTATAAATTATTAGCTAATGAAGTAGGTAACAAGACGACTACTAAACCAGAAGAAGTACATGATCAAATGAAAATATTATTAAATAAATATAATGCTAAAAAAGATATAACATTTGATGATATATTAGATTTTCATGTACAATTTGAGCGTATTCACCCTTTTCAAGATGGTAATGGCAGAATTGGAAGACTTATTATGTTTAAAGAATGTTTAAAAAACAATATCGTTCCTTTTATCATCGAAGATGAGTTAAAGTATTATTATTACCGTGGGCTTAGTGAATGGGGCAATGAGAAAGGATATCTGAGAGATACATGCTTAACAGCTCAAGATAAATATAAAGCCTATTTGGATTATTTTGGAATACATGACGTGTTATAGGTAATCATCTAGAAAATAACAATATTATATGATAAAATGAATAAAAATGAAGGGAGAGATAAACATGAATGATATCAAAATAAAAAAATTGATGGGAGTAGAACGCTCAATAGTTAATTTTTATGGTAATAAAACAACTAAGAACATAGATAATCTCTATAATCATCTTACGCATTCAGGTTATCCTGATGATCATTTTGGTTATACTTCTTTTCAAGAATTCTTAACTTCATTTTTTCAAGATAATATCACGATAGAAAAACAAAATGTCCAATTAACTAAACAATACATAACCAATTATCATCAAGGTAAAACAATCTGTGCACAAATATTGAATCAAATAGAAAATGATATGATAAAATATCTTTGTCATCAATCTGATGTTGTCTTAAATGATTTAGAAAATCATTTAAGACAACAAGGTTATCATTATGGAGATTTATTTAGTTTGATTCAAGCTAATTATAAAGATAGATTTATCATAGAAACAAAAGTCATTGATGAACAAAAAATAAAATTCATATCATTAATTCAACCAATAAATCCTATAGATTTAGATAAACTTATTAAATTAGAAAAGAATATTGTCAATTATTATGGTCATAAAGAATCTATATCATTGGATACATTACAAACGCATTTATCTCATTGTGGTTATCCTGAAGATCATTATGGTTTTTCGTCATTAAAAGTATTTTTAAAATATTATTTTAAAGATGCTATCAATATTTATAATGAAAGCATCAGCTTTCAAAGTCAATACATTGAAAACGTTCAAACTACAAAAACTATCAATGTTATAGAAGTCATCGATAACAACATTATCGTAAGTAAAAAGAATCAAATGAAAAATACGATAGGTCAATCTATCATTGATGCTATGTTACCTATCATGATGGATTACATCAATCATGATATCCAGGAAATAGAAACTGTTTTACAACAACAAGGTTATCATTATACCAATATATCAAGTATTATCACAAACTACTTATATGATCAATTAAAAGTAATTGATAACCATGTCTATATGAATGATAATCAAAACTTTGATATAGGTCCTTTTTATCAAGAAACCATCCCTAGTGAAATATCTATCGATGTCTTAGAACATGCACTTAATCAAATACAAAAACTATTTTATCAATTAGAAAACAAAGAAAAACCAAAAGATATTAAACTCAATGATTTTGATCGTTGCCTCATTGAAACAGAAAACGCGCAAAATCTCTATAAATATATGAATCAACCAGATATATTTGAACAAGGAAAAAAACGTTGTTTAGAACAAATCAATGGTTTCCGTTTTAGAGGTTATTTGGTCATGCTGGTTAATTCACATACCCTTTCTAATAATTGGCATGGTTTATTAAAAAGACTAGAAATATGTCATCATGAATTATATGACTATTTCCTTGCATTAGCACTATTGTCAGTTAAAAAGGAACAGTATTGGCTTGAATATATAGATCTAGTTCAAAAAAGTAATCGTATTGACCATTTTATTCCATTAATGAAAATTGCCGATATGCTCTTCTATACTGATAAAGACTATGCTAATACCAACAAAGCCAAAGTCATGTCTATATATATTGATAAAAACCTATATGATACTTTATATCATGATGTATTACCATACATCAATAAAGACAAAGATGCTATAGATTATCGTCTATTTGATTATATTCAAACTAAAAACAAATTACCATTAGATTTTATATCAGAACTCTATCATAGTGACTTAAGTCATCGTATTATTACAAAGGTAATTAATTATTATTGGTATTTAAATCAGGATAATGATTATATGATTGATTTGTTTTCTTATATATGTATTCACTATCCAATTGCTTATATGGAAAACATCTATAATCAAAAACTATATGACTTTAATTCCAAGAAAATGTATCTCATAGAAAAGATGTTTGTTGAAATGATTCATCATTTCAACAAAGAATATATTCCTTTTGGATTATTTATCATTCAAAAATGTATGTATTTAAAAGAAGAAGATATCAATCTATTTATGTCTTATAAAGATGAAGTAGCAACTTCATTAAAGCATTCATTGATTGATAATTATACCAATGTTGATGCATTTTCTTTAGAAGCATTAGATCTATTTAATAATGATGAAAAAGTTCTACAAGATATTGAAACATCATTATATGAACAAAAAATAAAAGACGAAATAGCTTTATATGATGATACTAAAATCATAACATTGATGCATCAATGCTATGATAAAGGTTATTATTATATGGTTCATATGATTTATCATGATTATTCTTCATTATTCACAAATGATATGATTATCATTTGTGAATCCATGATTCATGTTCATCAATATAATCAAGCCATTGCTTTTATCAATGAACATATGTTAGATGATCAATATATCATTAAAACTTTAGCTGATAATTTTGAATACTATGGTATAAGCGTTCAAGCCTATGATATATTTAATGATCAATTAAGTATGGATCAAGCTATCAATATGTTAGTGAATTGTTGTCGTTCAAATTTTGATGCCCCTTATATATTAATGGCTATTTATCATAAATTGGATTATTTATGTTTAAATTATCTCTATTTATTCTATTCCAAAAGAAGTGGTTCAAGATATACATTATTACTTAAAATGATTAGAAGAACTTATTCTGCTTTAAAAGATAATGTTTATAATATTATTGAAGAAGCTGTTTATAGTTATGATGTTGATGAATTAAAAGATTATTTTGCATGGTGTAAGGTAATTAAACCACTTAAAAGTAGTACAACCAAAGACTATCATATTATTGCTACACAACTGTTAAAACTAATGAATAACTATGATTCTATCAATGAATGGCAATTATGTCTTAATAAAATAGAACAAATCGTTACTATTAGAAATACATCTTTAGCTTATACTTTAAAAGCTATGTATCTCATTAAGTTTGAAGAACATCAAGACAACTATTATCAAACTTATATAAATCAACTACGTCCAATATATGATAAAAATCATAACTTTATCAAACTTAATACCAAACTCATTACTTTCATGAATGATCATTATCTAAACCAATTATTAGAAACATTGACCAATAATCCAAATATCTTCCAACAAACATCATCTAATGATATTCAATCATTCTATGATGCTTTAATCCAAAAATATCTAGAAACCTACAACATGACGATTCTACAAATCATCAATAATGTTACATATTATTCTAATAACATTAATCTATATCTTCCTATATATCAGGATATGATTAAAACAAATCAAGATAAATCAGCTATCATTCAATTCTTATTTGAACTCTATCCATTACATCAATACCAAAAAGAAATCAATATCATTCTTAGTGATACATGGACATGTAATCATATAGAAAATAAAGCATTGGATTTATTAAGAATTATCTATAGTGATCAAACAGAAATATTTGGTTTATCAGAGTTTTTATCACAGCGGTTTAGAAACGATATCACACATATATTGAGACATTATCCTGATATTAATCCTTATATTATCAAAATCAAAGAAAACAATGATTATCCACTCTATTATCAATTAACTATCTTCAAAGAAACCTTAAATATTATCTATGATCATACATTATATAAAACATTAGAAGTCACTTTATCTAGCCTCGAACAAGACCATAATTCATTAGAATATCATAAAAACTACATTACTGGTATTGATACTAATCTTACCATCACTTATCAACAATGCTACTACAATGGTTCATTTGGTACATTCTATATCATTAGAAAATATAAGAAAATGCTCATACTAAAGATACTACAAAACACTTGTAGTTTTGATGATGCTCAACAAGATGTGCTTCATATCATGGAATCTAATGGTCATTATGGCTTAGTATATGAATCATATAAAGTATTTAAAGATATGCTTTATACATTATTACATAGTCATATTGATAAAGAGTTACTAAGATTATATCTTATATGTTTATATGACGATCAATTTGATTTACTCTATACTTATCCATATGATATTCATTTACCATTAGAAACTTATTATAATCTATCACCTATTGCTTATAATCAAAACTTGCTTTCCGTCTATGAAAAAGCTGATGATAAAGATCAAGCACTTGCTTTCATTAACTTATTTAATAGTGATATGGCTAAAGCCATATCAGCATTGATGCAAGTGAAACCACTGGATGATAGAAATATCTTATCCATTATATCTTCTGGTAAAAGAGAATTTATAGTAGTGATGGATGATATGATTTTGAATGTTTATCAAGATCATATTGATGATATTATTACATTAATTGTAGCTTTAAAACATCCATCAGTCCTACTTAGAGCCATTGATAAGAATACTAGAAAGAATATACCTATTGATAATCTTATATCTCATAAGCTATTATTAAAACTAGATAAAGAAAACTATTATCACTATTATAACGCCATTCAAAATGCTTATATACAAAACTTTGAATCATGTATTATTCATTATTTTAAAATCATGAATGATGAAGAAATCAAACATGATTTTTCTCAAGAATTCACACTACTTACAAAATATATTCAAAGTAGTGGTCAAACAAGCTTTAAATATATAGGACAATTAACCGATAATAATGAAATATCTGAAAAAGAAATTAGAGATATTGATTTTCTAAAAGATCCTAATATTAAAAGAAGCAACCTTAAAGAAGCTCAAGAAGCTTTTAAGAACTTTTATGAAACTAATCAATCTCAACAAAAATTAGATGCAGGTAGTATCGCTATTCATTATATGCGAGGACATCAGGATTTCTATAGACTTTGTGGTAATATTAAGACAACTTATAATGAATTTATTTTTGAATATGGTTTGTTATATGCTTCATCTTATAATACCCATTTATCCATTGATGATAAGTTGTCTGTATTATTAAAACTTTATAGTTATTATGATCATCTTAATGATTTATTTAAAGTAAAGATCAAAGAAGAACTGCATCATTTATTCATGAGTTATATTAGTTATAGTCCACAAAAGAAAGAATTTATATCTATTCAATCATGGATGAATCATTATGATCAAATAAAAAATATTGTTGAGGAGAAAATCATTGAAACATTTATAAAGGATATTCCAGTTTCATTGGTTGATCGTTATCATTATGATCAGCATTTCTATAATACTACTAATTTTAATAGTTCACCTATACTACAAGATTTTGAACAATCCTTAAAACATGAAATCCATCATTTAAGTTATCATACTTTATTAGAAATAGATCATGTTTATCCAATGATTGAAGATGATAAACTATTCTTTGAAGTAAATAATATAGGTGGTGAAGCCGTTGATTTATTGGATAAGGATATTAAGATTAAGATGATATTTGACAGTGAATCTTTATTAAAAGACTTCAATCAATATCAGGAATATAGTTCATTCCATACTTATAAACATTATAATACCCTATTAAAACCAGGTAATCGTATTGGAGAATATATTGATATTCCTTATAAGATAGTTCAATTATTAAACAATCATGATCAAATACAAATTATTATATCGATTGTTATCAATGATATAGAAATATGTAGAGATAGCCATACTTATACTTATATCAATCACAAATCTTATACATATAATCGTTGTCGCTATAATGTTAGTGATTGTGCATGGAGTCAAGGTAATCAAGGATTTGGTAGACAGGAAGAGATTAAGAACCTCCAATATGCCATGAATCAAAATGGTATTACTATGATTTATGGTTCGTCTCGTATAGGTAAGTCGTCATTATTAACATATTTAAAAGAAACCTATTCAAAGATTTATTATCAAGATCATAAACTTGATAGTTTTACGGTTATATCTTTATGTGATGCAACAAATCTTACTTATTATCAAGATTTACACTATGATAGTGATGAAGAAATTATTGAATTCTTATTCATTGATAGTATCTATAAAGGATTAAGTGAAAGTGATCGACATGATAGTTATGGCAAAGCAATAAACATTAATGAATTTTTTGATGATGTATATCATCAAAAAAGAATTGTTACTAAAATTCAAAAAATCAATGATTATCTATTAGATCATCATGCGATTATATGGGTATTAATGGATGAATTTCAGCAATTGATTGATAAATGGCATATTGCTGATGATAAAGTTGATAATTGGAAGGAAGTTAGTAATTATTTAAAGACAATTTCTAATATCAAGTTTGTATTATGTGGTAGTGATGCTATTGTAAAAGCCATTAAGAATACCCATGATAATTGGCATAAGATTATCATAGATTATGATAATCAGCCAATCATGCAACTAAGTCATCAAGGTTTTGTAGATATGATTCAAGATCAACAAGTCTGGCATAATCAACCTTGTCCATTTACTACTTCATCCATTGATTATTTGTTTAATTATGTTGGTGGTAATGCCACTTATGGTAAGTTATTAGCGAATATGATGATTGATGTATTGGAGAAGCGTGATCATATCTTTAGTTATGATGTGTTTAAGGCAGGTAGTATGATGTTGGAGAATCAAAGTATGGATTTGGATCATATGCAGTCTACTCAAACAATGATTTCACAAGTAACGAAGAATTTGGATGATGAAGAAAGATATCTACAATATATTGCGAAAACATTAGAAATGAATCCTAATCGTATTGGTGTATCAAAAGAAGAAATTGATCATGATTTTGCGAATACTAAGCAAAATCATCCTGAAGATATCGATATGGCTTTAGAGGTTTGTATCGTAAGAGGGATTTTGAAATTGGTAGATGATAAGTATTATTCATTTACAACGCCTTTCTATTATTATTGTTATAGTCATAGTGCAAAGCATATGGATTTGGATGATATAAGAGAGCATGTTGTAGAAGTAGAGGAACATGATGATGTTGAGGATGCTTTTGATGTGATGTTGTCACAATTTGATAAGCTCTCTTATGATCATCAATTAACTTACTTATCCTCTTTAACAGCCAAAGCTGATAAAGAAGTCAAAGATAAGCTTCTAGAAGATAAAGGTCATACCTTTATCATCAATGCTCAAGATAGTACCAATATGACCATTAATGCCAATACCTTTAATGCGATATTAACAGGTATATCTGGTGATGATCTCATTAAAGCTTATCAAGCAATACCACAGTTTTCTCATTTTGTATCTCAAGAACAACTGAATCAAATAGAATATAGTATTAAAAATAATACCAATGATTTAGATGAACTATTAGAAGAACCTTTGAATCAAGTATATCAAGCTAATAAGCAAGCATTAATATTAACGGAAGATGATTTTAATGTTTGGGATGCACTAGATATGAGTAAACAAAGTTATGATGAATTAATATCTACCATAGATCAACAATTTATGACGGATATCTATTTAGCAGCTAAATTAGAAAATATCTATGATAAGATAGATATAGATCTTATGAAAGATTATAGTCCTATTACGATTATGTATTGTAAAGTAGTAGAAAAGATGCTTAAGTATTATCATACACCTATCTATATAGATGCTTTACCAAATATTGATACAACCTATAGAAAAAGTAATCATAAACCTTATAAATTTGGTGAACTCAAAGATAAAGATACCTACAATAAAGTCAAAAATAAACTCATGCTTGGTACCTTTATTACTCCAATTCATTCATCCAATAATATTGAAAAATTATCAACCTATCCTAATGATATTGATATGGATGAAGATGAATTAAAATACACATGGAATGCCCATGCTAAGAGTTTGGATGATATTAGAGAGGTTAGAAATGCATCAGCTCATGGAGAGAATGATCATGTTGTAGGTATAGATGCTTTGAATAAGCTTAAGAAGATATTGTTTAAGCAAAAGAGACTAATAAAAATTGTACAGTTATTTAAGTATTATCAATGAAAATAGGCAAGCATAATGCTTGCCTACTTTTTTAATATACTGTCAAAAAGTATACTTTTTGACACATTATGTGACAAACAAATTATAACAGTTAAATTCGCAGAATTCAATGTTGATTGATGTGTTTTGCATTGAAAATATGTGAAAACTATTTCTTCGTTTAGCTATTATATAAATTCATTTATGATAATCATAAAATCGAAATATCTTTACTTAACTGTCAAAAAGTATACTTTTTGACAGTTAATTTTTATTTTTAATAACATATAGTCAATATGGATAATAGAGGAAGTGAAGCTATGTCTAAATCAAAAGAAATTCTTATGACAATTGGAGACTTTATTACGACATTTATAACTGCTTTTATAGCGATTATAGCTGTTGCCTTGGTTGTTATTAATCTTATTGGATGGCATGTGTTTTCAATTGATAGTTCCAGTATGTATCCTGCTTATCCAGTTAACACACTTGTTATTGTACAGAAAATAGATGCTAATGATATTCAAGAAGGGGATGTTATTACCTATGTACTTAATGATAGTGGTGTACTTATAACTCATAGAGTTATTGATAAAGATAGTGAAAATCAAACCTTTATAACTAAAGGAGATGCGAATAATGTTGAGGATGCTTCTCCTGTAAGCTGGAATAATGTTATAGGTAAGGTTGTGATGGGATTTCCGCTTGCGGGTGGTGTTTTGAGAGTTATTACTGCAAGTGAAAATAGAGTTGTAGTTATTGGCTGTATTGTTGTATTGTTCATGTTTTCATTTATATGGGACATGGTTGTTAAAAAGAAAGAAACTAAGGGAAAGGAGGAGGAAAAGTGAGAACGAGTCAGAAATTCATGATTGCTGTTATGCTAATGATGGTGATTGCTCTAACAACAGTGTCGTCTTCAATTTCTTTATTAGCACAACAAACTAATCCAGTAGTTAATAACTTTTCTTTCAAGTTGGATGAAGGGTCACTTGATTTAACATTGGATGAAGAGAAGTATGAAGATGGTGAAGATACAGGTAAGCGTACAAGTGAAGGTAATACTTATCGTATTAGTCCTGGTGATACTATTGAAAAAGATCCAACAGTTACAATTGCTAAGGGAAGTGCAGAGTCATATGTATTCTTATATGTTGATAGTGAATTGACAGATAAGTTTACAATCAACTATAACAGCGATTCATGGAAAGAAGTTGCTAACGATAGCAATGGTCAATCACTTTATATCTATCATACAACAGTTGATGCAAGTGAAAGTGAACAAAAATTAACTTCTTTATTTGATACCATTGATGTTTCTAAAGATATTACCGAACAAGAAATATCAGATTTTGGTTCATCAAAAACATTGACAGTTCAAGCATATGCAATAGGTGTTATTAGTGAAGATGGTGATGTCTCTTTAGCGACAGCAATTGAAGAAGCCGCTAAGAATTTTAAGTTTAATAATTATGATACAAATGTATCACTTGATTAATGTTTGAAGGGAGAGAATAAAGGTGGAGAGAAGACATACTAAGAAATACTTACTTTTAATCATACTTGTATTCATTATTTTCACCATACCAATAAAAGGTACGCTTTCCTTAGAAACTTCATTGTCTAACACCACTGTCAACACCTTTGAATTTACATCAGTTGCTGATGCAACTGATAATACTTCAAACAATGACAAACAAGACATTACAGATGCTTCTAATGTCAATACCAACACCAAAACAGGTGATGATACTATGCTTAATATCGTATTGATTGGAATGCTAGTAAGTATTGGTGGTCTTGCAATATGTTGGACAAAGGAGAACAAAGAAATAGATAAAAAGAATAATTAATATTAGGAAAGGAAATAATTATGGCAACAAGTAAAAAAAGTATAGCAACTAAAGCATCAGCTATAGCTTTAGCTGCTACATTAGTTATAGGTTTAGGATCTTATTCGTATTTATATGATTCTGCAGGAGTTGTGAAAAATACATTTAATACAAATACAATAGACGTTGATCTTGAAGAAACGACAGATCCTGATTATGAAATCGTTCCAGGAACATCACAAGATAAGGATCCAACAGTTACTGTTACGACATCTGTTGATGCTTATGTTTTCGTAGAAGTAGATGACGATACAAGTGATTTAGTAACATGGGCTATTGCAAATGGATGGACATTATTAGATGGTTATACAAATGTGTATTATAGAGAAGTAACTGTTACTGAAGTTGGTACAGAAGAAACATTTACTTTTGAAGTTTTGGAAGGTAGTAAAGTAAGTTATTCATCTGATATTACAAATGATGATATGATGGCAGCTGGTGACAATGTAACATTATCATTTACTGCAAAGGCTATTCAAAAAGATTCATTTGCTTCAGCTGTTGCAGCATATAATACTCAGGAAGTAAGTACATCTACTTCACTTGTTGAAACACTTGCTTCTGGTGGTGCAGCCATTTTAACTGCTAATATTGAAGTAGCAGCTGCTGATTTAAATGATGTTGTTGATGAATCAACAATTATAGATCTTAATGGACAGACTTTAACAATCACAGGAACAATTACAGGAGATTCTTCAAGTATAGATATAGAGTCAGGAGAATCTATGACTATATCTAACGGTACATTAGTAATTGAAAATGGTTATTCAGATCCTCTTAAAAGTATTGCTATATCAGTTTCTTCTGATTCTGAACTAACTTTGGATAATGTTGATATGACTGCGGATGCATCTGTTTTTGTTGAAAAAGGTGCAGATAATGCTACAGTCAATATTATTGATAGTACAATTACTTCATCAAATTACTATGCTGTTTCTACTAATGCAGGTATCAGTACAAGTGGTCAATCAGTCGTTATTAATATTGAAAATTCAACATTGACTGCAACAAACAGTCCTGATAGTAATGGTGATGCTTCAGCGATTTTATTTAATATACCTGGTACTTTGAATATTACAGATTCAACTATTACTGGCTCTAGACATGGTGTTATTGTTCGTTGTGGTACTGCAAATATTAGTAATTCGACTATTACAGATACGGGTGCTATTTTAGATTATGACTATGGTACAAATAAAAACCCAACAAGATTATCAGGAACGTGGAGTTCAGGCAATGAAGTACCTGCAGCTGCTCTTGTAGTTGGTAATTTAACTATTGGGTCTTATCCTTATGCTGCTACAGCTAATCTTTCAAATGTAACGCTTGCTGTTTCTAGTCACTCTGATGATATTCCAGCAATTTATGTGGCTTCATGTGAATATGATACAACTGTTACAGGTGCTAGTGATTCAGATACTGTATTGTCACGTAATAGTGGTTCTGCTACTATTAAAATCAACGGTACCACTGTTGATACAAACACAACAATGACTACTGTTTCAGCATTGAGTAATTAATAATTAAATATTTAGGAAATCTCATTAGAGATTTCCTTTTCTTCTTGGTAATCTATTTCATAGACAACCTTATACTACGAATTTTCGCTTTTGCATCATCTTAAATATATGTACAATAACATTATGAAATCAATTATGAAGATAGGATAAAGTTATTGTAGCAAGTATATAGATATTATAAAAGGCATATAGTAACCTTATGGTTAATATATGCCTTATTTATTTCTATATGTTGTTGAAGATTACGTGAATCTTCGACAGATATATTATCATACTTTTTTGTATTTGAAAAGGATAAAAGTGAAAATTCGTAAAACTTTTAGAGATACGAAATTGTTAATAATATTAAGTAATATTGCATAATCATATCTAAAATAATTAGGCTTCTAATGGTTTTATTATTAATATCTTGTTAGAAGGAGGAAAAGATTATGCAACAAGAAGAAAGTAAATTTAGTATTATTTCAAAAGAATGGCTTATGTACAAGAAATTGGAGGTTAAGAGATCTTCTTATGTGAAATATAAGAAGATTATCAAATGTCATTTGAATGATTTATATCGAGAAAGAGATATTGATGACTTGGATGCTGGTGATTATCGTGATTATTTTAATAAGTTAAAGAGTGATGGTGAGTTATCTAATAGTATGCTTAATTCTATTAGAATAGTATTAAGCGGTATATTAGAGTTTGGAGAAGATCATTATAATCTCAAACACATTGATTTATCACGTATTAAGCTTTCACGTTCCAAAACAATAGCTATTGGTTTATCCGATGATGAAGCAAAAAGATTAACTGATCATTGCGAGAAGTATGTTGATGTTAATACCGTACCTAGTTATATTAGTTTATATAGTGGTATGAGATTAGGTGAAATTTGTGGTTTAAGATGGGAGGATGTTGATTTTGATAATAGTATTATTCATGTAAGAAGAACCATCGAAAGATTAGAAGATGAAGATAATCCTGATGGAAAGACCAGTCTTATGATCTTAGATCCTAAGACTGAATCTTCCAAAAGAGAAGTCATCATCGTTGGCTTTCTTTGTGATTATTTGAAAGACTATAAAACATTAAATAACGCTCAAGATAGTGACTATGTTATATCTAATAATGATAAGATTCCTGAACCAGGAACTATTGAAAGAAGACATAGAAAATTATGTAATTCACTAGATATTGATGTTGTTAAGTTTCATGCGTTAAGGCATACGTTTGCCTCAGCATGTATTGCAAAGGAAGTTGATTATAAAGTATTAAGTGAGATATTAGGTCATTCTGATGTTTCTATTACACTTAATGTATATGTTCATCTGACACGTAGTTTTAAGAAGGAACAGATTGCTAAAATTTCAAAAGATAAGAAGAAATAGGCTATAGGAGATTCACGTAATCTTCTATAGCCTATTATTTTTTATGCTTATAAACTTAATAATTTATTTCTTATAAAACAAATAATAGCTATATACAGATATTTTATAAGACGATCAGTCTTATATATTTTTGTGATTGTATGTCGTAGAATATAAAATTCGACGTATTTAAGACGATATGTCTATTTTATTTTGTCTATGCAATTCGCAGAATATTGTAGAGTATGGTATACGTGATGGTGCCCACATGTATAGAGTATTTGAACATAATTTCCCTATCCAATTAACAAGTTAATTGGATAGGGAAATTATGTTCTTTTTTTGCAATTGAAGGGAGAGGAGATTGAAGTTGGAAGCATATGTGGATGATATAAGAAACACTAGTGATGAAGTTAATAATTGTGCATTCTGTGGTAAACAGATTCAATATAAACCTAATGTTTCCACAGATTTTAAAGTGAATAAGTATCATTTATGTAGAGAGTGTTATGAGGAGTTTTATAGTAAGGATGATGTTAAGCCTTTTTATTATGTGTTTTTAAAAAGGTTTATAGATATTTTGGGAGGACTTGTAGGATGTTGTTTTGTTGTTGTCTTTGCCATTGTTATTAAGATAGCTAATATGCTTGATGGTGATTTTGATTCAGTATTTTTTGTACAGAGTCGTATTGGCAAAGATGGCAAGATATATAAGATGTATAAGTTTAGGTCTATGGTTCCTAACGCTGAAGATGTATTAAGTAAACTTATGATGGAAGATGAAGATATCAGAAATGAGTATCTTTCAAACAAGAAACTTGTGAATGATCCAAGAGTCACAAGGATAGGACATTTTATCAGGAAAACATCCATTGATGAATTTCCACAATTCATCAATGTATTAAAGGGAGATATGTCACTTGTAGGGCCAAGACCATATCTTATTAGGGAGATAGAGGATATGGGATTTGCTTATAATGAGATTATTAAAGTAAAACCAGGTATTACAGGACCATGGCAAGTAAGTGGCAGAAGTAATATAGGATTTAAAGACAGAGTTAGGATTGAAGCTAGGTATCCTAGAGAAGCTACATTGCTGGGGGATATAAAGATACTATTAAAAACGATTAATTCAGTTATTAAAGAAGAGGGGGCAAAATGATGAAAATTACAGTTGCAGGAACAGGTTATGTAGGTCTAAGTATTGCAACACTTTTAGCTCAACATAATGAAGTTATAGCAATTGATATTATTAAAGAAAAAGTTGATATGATTAATAATCATATTTCACC
>JAJQFG010000004.1 GCA_021201315.1 Erysipelotrichaceae bacterium | reverse complement strand
AGCAGTTTGATGATTTTAATCTTTATGTTGAACAGATTTTAAAATTATTAATTGATGGTTTAACAAGTGATAAGTTCACACCAGAAGAAATTCTTAAGATCACCACTATTTATCAAGAAGTATTGAAATTAAAGTAAATACGAAAAATTACGCTTACCTTCTTGGTAAGCGTTTTTTTGTTTTATCTAAAAACATAAAAAAATCCTTAAATAAATTATTGTTACTATCGATTTATAGTATTTCTATTTCAACAACATCCATCAAATTAATTTTTGTCATAACTATTTGTATCATCTTGGTATCTAAATTAATCTTTGCTACTACACCTGTTTTTTCAACATACTGACTATTATCATAATATACAAGCCTGACCATTGATCCTTTTTTTTATTTGATGCACATTATAATTTAGAATTTCATAATCATCCTCTGATAATACTTTTTTGGGTACTACTATTCTTTCTTGTTCTTTAAGAATTTCCCTATACCCTGCCAATGCATCAAATGGCTGAAACATCTGTGCTCTTGGTGCTCTTGCACGACTGGTTGCCATTACATCACCTTCTCTTTTTTATATACTACAAACGTTTGTGCTATTATTATATGAAATATACATTTATAACTTCAATAGGATTTGGGAATTTATTTTTTAGGTATATCTGATATAAAATTATATTAATAAAGTAATGGTAGATTCATATACATAATTTGAATACTATAATATAAAAACAACGAAAAACGTTTATTAATAAAAATCGATTTTTATTATATAAGCCTATAAATATATTCAATATATTATACTTCTTACTTTAATTTACTAAATAATTGTGATAACCTTTAACAAAAGGACAAATAAAAAAATAATGTTTAGAAGGGAAAGAATTTAAGATGAGATTTAAAAAGATTATTATTGGATTATGTGTGCTATTTTTATTTAGTGTAATTACATCTTGTAGTAGTGGCGATAATGATGAGGAAATATCATCAACAGATGACACAAGTGAGGTTGAAACAGTAGATACCGATAAAGATGAATCAGAGGTTGAAGAAAATAACTCAGAGAATGTAATATCTACCAATGACCCAGAAAGTACTTCTTTTATAAAAGCTTTTAATGCTAAATATCCTAATGAAAAAATTACACAAGACCAACTAACTGTATATGCTCGTGGAACAACCATAAAAGTTAATGATAATATCACTTATGAAGTAGGTGAAAGTGACGGATCTACAGTGTATAAATGCACTAGCAATATGAAATACAATGATAAAAATAAAAATTATTTTTTTGAATATGTTGATAGAATGATAGATTTAGGAATTTACGATATATCTTATGATTTCAGCACTGATTTTCCTACAAGTGAATATAATTATGATGAAGATCAAAAGTTGTATATTTGGTATGACGCAAGAGAAGATGGCACCGAGAAATACCCTACATTTGAAATATTTATATATAAGAAGACTTGGTAATAATAATTTTATTGTTTTATAAATCCAAAATCGGTTAAACAAAATAGTAATAACAAATGGTTCCATGCTATATTTACATTTCCACTGGATTTGTTTGTAAACACTCTTCAAAAACATGGTATTAAATCTATAGCATATAAAGATATTTAATTAAAAAAACGCTCACCCTAAAGGTTAGCGTTTTTACATAATCAAATATTTTAAAAAGCAGGCTTTTTATAAATTATATTTTTACATAATAATAAACAACGATTTTTGCATCTGGAGCATACCAGGAATTTTTTTCAAAATGATCAGTACCATCAATAATAATTTTGGCAACCATATCAGGCTTTGAAAAGAAATCTATTTTAGGAATTGCCATTTCTTTGACATCAATATTAGTAAATCCTAAATCTCTTAGTGTATTTACAACAAAATTATAATGCTTTCCAATATAGTATTTTGTGTCTTCATTCATTTTAATTTCTGTTGGATGTTCACTTGCGATTTCCATTTCTGTTTTTGGTTTATAGTATATAATGATAATTTTATCACTCTGTAAATAATAGTCCTCATCACAATCGGTATTACCATTTATTGAAATTGATATAACTTCTCCAGACTTAACTTTTCCTTGAGCTTCAGTAGATCTTTGCAATTCAATTTCTTCAAACCCCATTGATACAAACTCTGCTTGTACTTTATTCAATTTCTTTCGTAGAAACTTTTTTGGATTTAATTTTATTGGCAAACATGTTCCTACTGGATCATCTAAATAAGATTTAATAATTTTAAATCGATCACTTTGTTCCCACTCATTAGCTTCCAAGGCTCTCACAGCATTTAAGGGATGATCTTTATCTTTGAACAAAATAAATTCTAGTGTTTTATTCCATGCACTTCCGTTAACCATTTTTCTATATTCTATTGCTTGATCCATAAATGCATCTACATTTGCCTCACCCACAATATCCTTATCGTACCCAGCAAAACGCATCATTGTTTCTACTACATGTTTTGAATTTCCTTCATAAATCATTGCAGCTCGATCTGCTGAAAATTCACTACAACGCATCCAATATGCAAAAGCTAATTGAATTGGATATATAGATATATAGCTACATTGCCTAATCCTGATACAAATGCAGAAGCACCATTAAGCAACATTTGACCCATTGTCGTATATAAAGTATGATGACAAGCTATATGTCCACATTCATGAGCAAGTACAGATGGAATCAATTCATCTGGAAGAGTCTCAAACAATCCAGAAGTTAATACGATAAATGGATGTGTATCCCCATAAGTATATGCATTTGGATTAACATTAAGTTCAATATATATTTCAGGAATATCTATTCCAAGAGTCTCACATATAGGTGGCAACATATCATAATATTTTTTTAGCTGTTGATCAGATACCTTGAGATTTGTAGACATATTTATGATTTTATATTGTTGTTCATTCCAAATCTTCATTAAAGCTTTCATCACTTGAGAAAACCCTGGTATTGCTTTCAATGCAGTCATAGCGGCTTTATCTGATGGATGAATAAACAAATCTGGATCAAGTTGTGGTTTCTTCTGACTTGACATTTGATTTACTGTTCCAACAAATACCGGTATTCCTGTCTTATTATCAATAATTACATAAACAAATGGTCTATCTAATATTACTTCTCTAAAATCATTGATAACAGGAACTCTACCTGCTTTGGCAAATCCTCCTGTAAAAGCTACTGCTTTAGTTCCCTTTCTATCTACTGTAATTTTAGTTTTATGAATCATAGAACTCATCTTCAAAGCAGCATCACTCATATTAGAAAAATCAGCATTATCAGTAAAAAGTGTTTTAATTCCTAATTTATTACAAACAGAAGACAAATCAACATCAAATTCAGAGGTAAATTCTGGCATATTTACAAAAACTTTTTTTGAAGTTCTATCAGCGTAAAGTTTACTAATATCGGTATTCTTAAGTGCTTCAAACAAGAAGTCTTGTCCTTCCTTAATTGGAAGAAGTGCCATATAAGAAAATCCATTTTTGTATGGTTTTACAAATCCATTAAAATATTCATTTTCTACATATTCTCTCTCATTGCTTTCAAGCATAGTAACTTTGCTAATACTTCCATTTAAGTTTGTAAATTTCTCGTTTTCTACAATATCATCTTCTTCATATTCAGTGAGCCACTCTGATTGAAACACAATTACATTAATAAGGCTAACCAATATATCTTCCATTGATTCATCCATAACTTCTGGAATCATACCAGATGTTTTTTCATTAACCCAATTATTTGAACATTTAATAATATCATCATCAATTAAAAGGTCTCCATCAAATATACTTTTCAATTGTTTATCATAAGTATCTTTAATACTGTTTTCAATTTCTTTCTTTACAATAACAGCATTTGAAGTACAAATGTCTTCCATATTTGATATTTTAGAATTAAGATTTGTTACAAACGTCTCCAAATCTTCATAAGCTCCATTTGGTATAACAGATTTAACAATTTCAGTTCTTGTAGTATCTGAAGTAGCATGAGCAGCTATTGCCAGCATTATTAGAATAGAATATGGAGAAATAACAATATTTTCTTCACTATGATTTTCTATAATCTCATATAAAATTTTTTCTGTAAAATTACTGTACTCGTTGTTCATTTTTAATCCTCCAATTAAAAAAATCTCTATATTTTATTATAATACTAACACATTTTATTGACAATGTGTGTTTTGTAGGATTTACCTAAAAACTATAAAATGTTTTTTTATAAACCCATACACTAATTAAAATGCTATTATTTCCTTAAAATATCTTAGCATTTATTAAGAAATTTATTTCTATTTTCTACTTAAAATGATATTATATTTATATGTGATTTTAAAAGGAGAAAATGAATATGGATGTAAGCTATAATAAGTTATTTAAACTATTAATTGATAAACACTTAAGAAAAACAGAATTCGCTGCTATGGCTGGCTTTAGTCAAACAACCCTTGCAAAGCTATCTAAAAATGAATATGTATCAATGGCTGTATTAGTTAAAATATGTCGAACATTGGATTGTACTTTTGATGATATCATTGATATATTGCCTGTAGAAGAGG
>JAJQFG010000111.1 GCA_021201315.1 Erysipelotrichaceae bacterium | reverse complement strand
AAGCAAATTGTGCTTTTATATTTTTGACAAGTGAATCAGATGGTCTAGCATATAATTTTTTTAACTCTTCTTTATTTAGTGAAGTCATAGCTTCAATAAGTTCTATGTCTAATCCTAAATCATAAAGAATTACTGCAATTTTAAATTGCTGTTGTTTATAAGTCATTTTATCACCAATATTAGTTTAACCAAAAAGATAAACAATATTCTACATATAATGACTTAATTTTTAGTTTCTTTTAATAAATCTCTAATTTCTGTTAATAATTCTTCGCTAGTAGGACCTGCTGGTTCTTCTTCGACAACCTCTTCTTCTTTCTTAGTCATAGAAGTTAATTTCATAATAAATCTTAACATAACGAAAATAGCCAAAGCAATAATCAAGAAATCAATAACAGCTTGAATAAAGCTACCATAATTAATAGCAATAGCTTCAGATTCATCTGTTGCGGCTTTTAAAACAAAAGTTAGTGAACTAAAATCTGCAGCTCCAGTTAGCAAAGTAATTACTGGCATAATAACATCATTAACCAAAGATGATACAATACTGCTAAAAGCGCCCCCAATAATAACACCGACAGCCATATCTACGACATTTCCACGCATCGCAAATTCTTTAAAATCTTGAAAAAATTGTTTCATACTAATTTTACCTCCATCACTCCTGGAACTTCCTCAATCAAAATTTGTTCAACACCATCCTTAAGCGTTACATCTATTAGAGAACAGCCCATACAAGCACCAAACATTTGAACGTAAACAACGCCATCTTCTAATTTTACAAATTCAATGTCACCGCCATCACGTTGTAAATAAGGTCTTAATTTGTGAATAACTTTCACAACTTCCTTTTCCATTTCGAACTGATTCATTCAACGAGCCTCCTTTTTTCTTACATATTATAACACATTTTACAAAATATAAAAGCCTGAAGACTTATTTTCGCTTTATTGTGATAAAAGTTTGTGTTATAATTTAAGATGATTGGAGGTCTGTTAATGGAACATCGAATCAGAACAGGTGATATAATTGATGTAACCATTACTGGTATACAACCCTATGGTGCTTTTGCCTCTTTACCTGATCATACTTCAGGATTAATTCACATTTCAGAAATATCTGATAAATTTGTGCGTAATGTAGAGAACTATGTGCATGTTGGTGAAGTTATCCGTGTCAAAGTTATTGATATTGATGAAGAAACACATCAAGCAAAGCTTTCTTTAAAAGCAGTGCGTTTAGCCAAAAGAAAATATAAGAGAGCATATAAAAATCGAAGGGAAAAGATAAAAGAAACACCTTTAGGTTTTAATCCATTAAAAAAGAAATTACCTGAGTGGATTGCTCAAGGTATCATTAAGGAGGAAAAATGATGATTAAAGTTGATTTATCAAAAGCAAAATTAGCTGAGAGTGTAGAATCATATAAAGATCAAGTTGCATCTATTCATGATATGATTCACAACAAAACTGGAGCAGGAAATGATTTTCTTGGTTGGGTTGATTTACCTTTAAATTATGATAAGGAAGAAGTTAAAGCAATTAAAGCTAAAGTTGATGAATTAAAAGATGAAATTGATGTTTTATTGGTATGTGGTATTGGTGGATCATATTTAGGTGCTAGAGCTGCAATTGAAGCCTTAAATGGATTATTCCCTACTAATAAAGTAGAAATTATTTATGTAGGTAATACTTTCTCTTCTAACTATATTGCTCAAGTTAAAGAAT
This sequence comes from Erysipelotrichaceae bacterium, assembly GCA_021201315.1. Lineage (GTDB taxonomy): Bacteria > Bacillota_I > Bacilli_A > Erysipelotrichales > Coprobacillaceae > JAJQDJ01. Next base: position 25,387 of record JAJQFG010000111.1, on the reverse strand, counting down.
ATGTTAAAGACAAAGAATTCGCAATCAACTGTATTTCTAAATCTGGAACAACTACTGAAACATCTATCGCTTTTAGAATTTTCAAGGATATGCTTGAAAAAACAAAAGGAAAAGAAGTCGCTCGAAAGAGAATTATCGCTACTACTGATAAAGCAAAAGGTGCTTTAAAAACATTATCAAATAATGAAGGCTATACAACATTTGTTGTACCTGATGATGTTGGAGGACGTTATTCTGTATTAACTGCTGTAGGCTTATTCCCAATTGCTATGGCAGGCATTGATATTGATGCCTTATTGGAAGGTGCTGCTAAAGCTAGAGAAGATCTTAATAACCCTAATATTGAAGAAAACCCTGCTTATCAATATGGTGTTGCTAGACAAATTTTATGTAAACAAGGATATCCTGCTGAAATGTTTGTAACTTATGAATTACAATTACAAATGACTGCTGAATGGTGGAAACAATTATTTGGTGAATCTGAAGGAAAAGAAGGAAAAGGTATTTTACCTACAAGTGCAACATTCTCTACTGATTTGCATTCATTAGGTCAATTTATTCAAGAAGGTACTAAAGTTTTATACGAAACTGTACTTAAAATTGAAAAACCTATTTCTGATATTGAAATTCCAAGTGATCCTGATAATTTAGATAATTTAAACTACTTAGCTGGTAAAACAGTTGATTATGTTAATAAGAAAGCTTGTGAAGGAACTATTGATGCTCATGTTAACACTGGTGGTGTTCCTAATATTCAAATCACTATGGATGAATTAACACCATATACATATGGATATATGATTTATTTCTTTGAAAAAGCATGTGCTTTATCAGTTTACTTATTAGATGTTAACCCATTCAATCAACCTGGTGTCGAAGTTTATAAAAAGAATATGTTCAAATTACTAGGTAAACCTGGTGTATAAGAAGTGGAATTTTCCACTTCTTATTTTTTTAATACTCACTTTCAACATAAACATCATTTTCAAAATCATTTGTTGTAATTCTAGCATCTGAACCAAATTCAACAATATCACAATGAATATTAAGAACATCATGTTCGTTTTCTTCACTATCTTTATAATGGTTGATGGATCCTGTTCCTAAAATAAATAATTGCTTACCTTTTTTAACATGCTGCTCCATAACTTCTGCCATACGATTCCATACAGAACATTTAAGATAAAACGTTTCATTCTTTTTACTATTATTAGAAGTTGCAATAGTAAAATTACATACTTTTGAATCATTAACAATTTTTACTTCAGCATCTTTCGTTATTCTTCCACTTAATATAATTTTAAACATAATTCATATCCTTTCTAAGATGCAAGGTGGACATTAGTCCACCTTATCTTCTAAATATTTCTTTTTCTTATAAGATAAATAAACGCCACTAATACCAACAATGAATGTTGTCCACCATAATGCTTCTACTGGTGCATTATCACCAGTAGTTACAGTAACTGTAGGAATAGGTGTATTTTCATATTCTAAAGAATAAAGACTTCCAACATTTTCTAAATCATCATCTACCACAACTTTAATAACTTCATCTGATAATTGATAACCCTTAGGTGCTTGTGTTTCTAAAATATAATATGTTCCATATTCTAAATCTTCAAAAATAACTGTTCCATCATCTGAATTAGCATGGACACTCATTATTTCTTGAGTACATTCTTGATCACTATAAAGAGTGAACATAAAATCTAGGTTTTTAATAATATTTCCAGTATTTGAATCAGTTTTTATAACTTGAATATCAGTAAGTATTTTTTCATCAATGATTGTATGATATTCATTGACTTTGTCATTGGAAATAGTAAATTCTATATCATTAGCAACATAATAACCATTTGGTGCTACTTCTTCATGTAATATATAAGTTTTTCCCTCTTCAAGTCCACTTATGGCATGAGTTTCATTAGTTGAAATCCATTCATCAACGATATTATTGTCTTCATCGATGACTTGAATAGTAGCACCTTCAACTTCTTCACCAGCAATATCTTCTTTAGAAACAAATACTTGCTTATCAATCATTGTCATTTCTTCATTAACTTTTTCTTCACCAACAGTAAATTCTATATCAGTTGCAATAACATAGCCATCAGGTGCATATTCTTCATGTAAAGTATATGTTTCACCTTCGACTAAGCCACTAACTGCATGAGCTTCAGTTGTAGATATCCATTCATCAACAACATTGTTATCTTTATCAATAACTTGGATTGTAGCACCTTCAACTTCTTTTCCACCAACGTCTTCTTTAGTGATTAATACCTGTTTATCAGTTAATGTAATCTCTTGATTAACTTTTTCTTCTGAAACAGTAAATTCTATATCAGTTGCAATAACATAGCCATCAGGTGCATATTCTTCATGTAAAGTATATGTTTCACCTTCGACTAAGCCACTAATGGCATGTGCTTCAGTTGTAGATACCCATTCATCAACAATATTGTTATCTTTATCAATGACTTGAATCTTAGCACCTTCAACTTCTTCTCCACCAACATCTTCTTTAGTAATCAATACTTGTTTATCAGTTAATGTAATCTCTTGATTCACTTTTTCTTCTGAAACAGTAAATTCTACATCAGTTGCAATAACATAGCCATCAGGTGCATATTCCTCATGTAAATTATATGTTTCACCTTCAATTAAACCAGTTACTGCATGAGCTTCAGTAGTAGAAATCCATTCATCAACAATATTGTTATCTTTATCAATGACTTGAATCTTAGCACCTTCAACTTCTTTGCCACCAATATCTTCTTTAGTAATCATTACTTGTTTATCCGTCATAACAATATCCTGATTTTCATCTTCTGTAACAGTAAATTCTACATCACTTGCAGTTACATAACCTTTAGGCGTTTCAATTTCCTGTAAGATATATGTTTTACCAACTTCGAGATTGCTTGCAAGATAATTTAAAGCATTACCCTCTTCATCTACATAATAAACTCTAGTATAAGCATAACTTTCATCAGTTTCTGCATTGTATCCTTTAGAATTCACTTCAACTCGATAAACACCATTACTTAATGTAACAACTGTTTCAGTACTTCCAGTAGTGCCACTTTGAATAATGAATGATTTAGCTACTGCATAAACACCATCTTCAGAAATGATTTCTTTCATTGTATCAGTGATTTCATAAGATGCAGTTGTTGTAGTCCATGTATCAACAATTTCACCAGTCTCCTTATCAACGATTTGTAATGTTGCACCACTGATTGTATCGCCATCAGTATCGACTTTTGTAACAGTTACTTGTTTATCAGTCATTGTGACTTTTTCAATCTCTGTTGAGTAAATGAATGTAATATCGGTAGAAATTGCATATCCATCAGGAGCAGTTGTTTCACTTAATGTATATTCATGATCATAAATCAATCCTTTTACAAGATGTTCTTCTGTAGTAGAAGTCCATTCATCAATGACAGTACCAGTTGTATTGTCAGTTAATACCATTTGGGCACCTTCAATTTCATTGCCACCAACATCAGTTTTACTGAAATATGTTTCTGTTAATTCATTTTCAGCTTCTTTTTCAACTGTATATACTTTAGTAGTGTTATTTTCAATTGTAAAATCATATTGAATAGGTTCTTCTAATAAAACATAACCATCCTGTGTTTCAACTTCAGTCAACAAATAAGAAGCGCCTTCAGTTCCTAAAGGTAAATCAGTAATCTTTATTGTTCCATTTTCATCAATTTCATAGATTCCATCTTTATAATCTTTTGTAACAATATCACCTTTAGAATAAATAACAGAACCATCAGTAGGATCAATGATATTACTATTAGCTTTTAACTGAAATTTGATTCCTTTATTAATGATATCTTCAAATAATTCTGTTGATTTATTAAGAATGATAGTGCCTGTTGGTTTTTCATCAACAATATTAACAGTAATGATTGGATCATTATCCTCATCAAATGTAATTGATTCATTTGTAGAAACAATTTCCACTTTAATTTCATCAGCTAATAGGAATCCATCAGGTGAAGTTACTTCTTCAATATAATAAGTTCCTGTTTCAACCATGTTATCTAAATAAACAATACCATCTTCATCAGTTGTCCATGTATCAATATAAGTCCATCCTGATTTTTGTTGTATATAGTTTCCATTAGAATCTTTTAACTTGAACGTGGCATTTGATAATGTGATTTCATTACCATCTTCATCACTCTTAACCAATTTAAGCCAAGCTTTAAATGGTGAATTATTAACTAAACGATATTCAATTTCTTCATTTTCATCAATGATTACAAAGAAATCTCCACCTGCATAATAGTTTTCAGGTGTATATGTTTCTTTTACTAGATAAACACCGTAAGGTAAATCTACAGAAGTAACTCTACCAGTTTCGTCAGTTAACAATACGTCATAAGTTTCAGCCTCATCCCATCCAACACTTTGTACATCACTATAGAGTTTAATTGTAAATTCTACATTTGCCAAACCTTGGATAACACCAGTTGATCCATCGTTACCTGACTTGGCAATTTGTATTTTCCCTTTAATAATATCTTCTTTAGAAGTAATGGATTTAGAAGTAACATTCTTTGTATTACTTTCTTGAGTAAGCGTTACAACATGAGTTGTTGAAGTTACTAAATATCCTTCTGAGGCTTTAATTTCACTAATAACATAAGTTCCCATTGGTAAATTAGTCCATGAAATTTCAGCATTACTATCAGTTGATTTTTCACCAGTATCGCCCCATGTAGAAGTACCAACAGTTTTAATAGAGATAGTTTCATCCTTCTCAAATAAAACCTTACCACTTGCAGGATTGAGGATATCTTCATAAGCTTTTAAAACATAAGTTGCTCCTTTAAGCGTTGCATCACCTTGTGCAACATTTCCAGTTCCGCTATCTTTTTTAGTTAAATAAATAGAACCCACAACAGGTTCATTAGAAATAGTTAGACTATAGACTTTTCCATCTTCTTTGATAGCTTGTGTTAGTGTAGCTGTTGCAAGTGTATAGTTTTCAGGATTTGTTTTTTCTCTTATTAAATAAGTTCCATACAAAAGTTCACTAGAAATTGCAATACCAGTTTTGGATGTTTTAATTGTCTCTATAACAGTTGATCCATCTTCACTTAATATTTCAAATTCTATGCCTTCTTTTTGCACAATTTCACCAGTTTTTGCATCTTTCTTAGTTACTTGAATATATCCTTTAATAATATCTTCTTTAACAGTTAAAGATTCAACTACCTTTGATGATGTGTTATTAGTTGGAGTTAAGGTAACTGTATAAGTTTTATCACTTACTGTATATCCAGTAGATGCACTTGTCTCACTAATAACATATGTTCCCATTGGTAGATTAGACCATGTAATCTGTCCATTTCCATCTGTTGTCTTTTCACCAGTATCACCCCATGTAGAAGAACCTACAGTTTTAGTTGAAATGGTTGTGCCCGCAGTATATAAGACAGTACCAGTAGCAGGATTCAAAATATCTTCTTTAGCTTTTAATACATAAGTAGCACCTTCTAGTGTTGCTGCACCTTGCGCTTCTCCGTTTTCACTATCTTCCTTAGTTAAATTAATAGAACCTACAACAGGTTCATTAGAAATAGTTAAGCTATAGATTTCACCATCTTCTCTAATAGCTTGTGTTAGTGTAGTTGTAGCAAGTGTGTAGTTTTCAGGATTTGTTTTTTCTCTTACTAAATAAGTTCCATATAAAAGTTCACTAGATAAAGCAATACCAGTTTCATCAGTCTTGATTGTTTCTATAACAGTTGATCCATCTTCACTTAATATTTCAAATTCTATGCCTTCTTTTTGCACAATTTCACCAGTTTTAGAATCTTTCTTAGTTACTTGAATATATCCTTTAACAATGTCTTCTTTAACAGTTAAAGATTCAACTACCTTTGATGATGTGTTATTAGCTGGAGTTAAGGTAACTGTGTAAGTTTTATCACTTACTGTGTATCCAGTAGATGCACTAGTTTCACTAATGACATAAGTTCCCATTGGTAGATTAGACCATGTAATCTGTCCATTTTCATCTGTTATCTTTTCACCAGTATCTCCCCATGTGGAATTTCCTACAGTTTTAGTTGAAATCGTTGTGCCTGCAGTATACAAGACAGTACCAGTAGCAGGATTCAAAATATCTTCTTTAGCTTTCAATACATAAGTAGCACCTTCTAATGTTGCTTCGCCTTGAGCATCTCCATTTTCACTATCTTCCTTAGTAATGGTGATAGAACCGACTACAGGTTCATTATAAATTGAAACTTTATAAGTTTTGCCATCTTCAGTAACTGATTGACTTTCAGTAGTAGTGACAATAATATAATTTTCTGGATTTGTTTTTTCACGAATTGTGTAAGTTCCGTAATCTAATAATCCAGATGTTGCAATACCATTAGAATTTGTTGTAATAGTTTCTACAACAGTTGAACCACTTAAGATTTCGAATTCTACACCGGATTGCTTAACAACTTGACTAGTTTTCGCATCATATTTAGTTACTTGGATATATCCTTGTTTCCAATCATTGGTAGCTGTATATGATGAAGTTTCACCTGATTTAATGATTACAGAATGAACGGTTGAATCAAGTACTAAATTATCTGGAACACTTGTTTCCTGAATGTATACTGTACCACTATAAAGATCACTAACTGTGACTGTTCCATCACTACCAGTTGTATATGTGCCAACAGGATCACTCATATCAGAATTATATGAAACCTTAAACGTTGTATCAGCTATATAATTTCCTTTATTGTCTTTTTTAGCTAATTTAAGTGAACCTAAATCTTCTGTATACACTTTTAAATAAGCTGTTCTGCTTGTAGATGATGGAGAACCAATGGAAATTACCTTTTGATAATTGCCAGCAACATAGCCAAGAATAGACCCTTTAACAATATCTCTATCAGCATTAAAAGTAATCGTTGCAGGACTATCCTTGCTTATAACTGAAGAAGAATTGATAGTTAATTTATATCCTGATCTTGATGAAGAAAGTGCTGAAGAAGAATATTCAATATCATTATCATAAAGAGTTATAACACTATTGCTATCAGTAAGCGTTGTTGAATATGTATCAGTACTTGAATCATAATTAAGTTCAACTGTATTAGCTGAAGACTTAGTTGTAGAAGCAAAACTAGGAATATCATTTTCGATTCTTATTTCATATTGGATTTGACTAACCCATGAATCATATATAGTATTAAAATACTCTTTTAAGTATTCTGCAGAATAATATGTACCTGCAGAACTAGTATAATCAGAAAATGTCCACATATTTTTAACATGAGTCCATGATCCATCACTTGAAGCCAAATTAAAATCAGCATCTCTTTCGCCTTCAGTAACTTCCCATATAAGTGTTCTACCAACAAGGTATTTAACTTTTTCTAAAGCAGGCATAGCATAATCAGCTTCAAAATCAATTGGTATATTACTTCTACCAGCAATTCTACTAACTAAATCCATTTTCTGTGCAGCTGTTGTTCCACCAACACTAGTACCTTTAAATAAAGTGGTTGCGGATGTTGTTGAAGTCATTGTAGTATCATCTGGCAAGCTCTCTCCAAATTCAATACAATACAAAAATTCTCCAGCACTACTTGATGTTGATGTTGTCATTACAAGAAAATAATCTAGTGAAGAATGATACTTCCCTGTCTTTGATGTAATAGCCTTATTTTGAATCCAATCAGTTTTTCTTTGTTCCATATACGTAATAGTTGCCGCATTAGCATCCTTTACAATAGAAGAACTACTAAACATCATTGATAAGGTCATTAACATAACCATGAAAACCTTAGAACCTTTCTTTAATATGTTTTTCATAAATCTTCTCCTTTCATTATTAGGTCAAAATACATACTAAAATTGCTCATATCATCTATGAGCATGAACTCTATAAAAAGAATTCATTCTTATCACCCTCCTTCAAAATAAAAAGCAACAAAAAAGGTGATTCTTCAACGAATCACCCAGGAAGTCATAATTAACCCCCTACTATTATATATACGCTAAAAATTCCAAAATTTCTTTTTTATTTTTAAAAAAATTTAATTTTTTTAAAAATAGTCTTTATTGATTTTGTTTTAAAGGCAATATCAAAATTTTCATTACTATCTAAACAAAAATTACAAACTTACTTATATCAATATAAATATACTATTTGTCAGTAACAATATCTTTAATATAAAATGCCATCATATAAGGAAACTTTTCTTCCATTGTTTCAAATTCACAATTCAATAACTTTTTAATTTTTTCAATACGATAATGAACTGTATTACGATGTGTATACATTTCATCTGCAATCATCAATAAACTACCATTATATTTAAAATAATAAAACAATGTCTTTTCTAATTCACCATTATGTTTCTTATCATAGTCAATAATAGGTTTTAGCAATTGATAATATGAATCATATAAAATATCTTCATCTTCTATTGATAATAATATTTGATAAACACCCATATCATTAAAATGCACAATATTTTGATTAAATAAAGTAGCATATTTAGTTGCTGCTAAAGCACGCTTATAACTAATTGTAATATTTCTAAAATCCTTCACCATTGAACCAACACCTATACAAAGATTTTGATAATTCATACGTTTTTTTGAACGTTTGTACATTTTTTGAACAATTTCCATGAAATAGTCTTGATCCAAATTATTAACCACTAAAGCAAATAATTCATTGTACCAAAAACAACTATAAGTACATTCGATACGTTCAAAATAAAGTTGCAATTGAAAAGTAATTCTCCTTCTTTCAATCGGATCAGATAAATCAGAATCATCAATAGAAATCAATAAAACTTGAAAATCACCATCAACATCAAAATTACTCATTAATTCCTTGCGACCTTCTTCAATAGTTGTAGAATCTGAAAAAGCATTAATAAAACATTGTGAAACATGAATATCCTCTCTTTCAGAATACAAACATCGCATACAATAATCCTTGATAACATCGGCTAAATGTATCTCCCATGGTGTAGTAATCAAAGGTAAGTCCTGCTCATTACAATAATCAATAACATCTTCAGGAATATCCATAATATATTTACCTACATTAACAATCAAACCACCACTATGATACTTCACTAAGGAATGAACCAGCTCAAGCAAGGCACCTTCTTTTTGAAAACCTAAACCAGTCGTAATAACTAACTCTTTTCCCCACAACTGTCTAATAATAGTCGTATCTTCAATCAAATGAACCCAGCTAATAGCATTACCACAACCATTTTCCCCAGCTAGTAATTGCAATTTATATTGCTGTTGTGTTTGCAATAAAGCATCATCAATTGTAAAACCCATAATATTCCCTTCTTTCTTTGTGTTATATGCACAAAATCAATATAAATTATTTGTATCTATTGAACATAAGCACAATTATTTAATTTTTAGAAATTGTTTTTATTTTAAAACAATTAAATCATAAATTACTTTAATTATAGTATAATCATTAATTTTTTTCTATAATAATTGATATATAACAAATAATAAAATATAAATGTTTTTATTTTTGAACATTTTATTATAAATTAGTTATACTATATATTTTGTGCTTAAAGCACAAAATTATAATGCTATTTTTATATTTTGAAACCCTACCTTTTTTTTCTTATAAGTATATAATATAGGTGTATTAAGAAAAACAAATCAATTCATTCAAGGAGGAAAAAATTATGTTATTTATGCATGACTATTATGATTACACTTACAATACTGATATCCGTCCATCTTGGATTAAATGTGAAGGTTATCAAAATTGTGAACATTTTGCAAAATTCTACTCATTCTTTACAAAGTAATGATATATTTATAAAAAAGCAATTGAACCCCAAATTGCTTTTTTATTTTGTCTTAAGTCCTCCATATATATATTATCATATTTTCAAAAAAATGGAATACTATTACAAGATGATATTATGCAAATATTATATATTTTCAAAGAATCACAAAAAGAAAATTACTAATCTGACACAATGATTGCAATAATTAAATAAGGCAGCAATTACTAAAATTGCTGCCTTATTCTCGTTTATATTCATATAAAGATAGTTTATTTTCAAGATATTGTTTTAAATATCGATTATCCTTAATAATATTTTCTTTTTGTTGTTTATTGAGTTTTTTTAAATGATATTCCATTTTCGACGCTGTTGACTTATTGTTGCAAGACCAATATGCTTCTAGTGATTTAGGACAATGTGATCGAGTATACTTTGCGCCAACCCCTGTTAAATGCTCTTGATAACGTCTTTGCACATCAGTTGTAATTCCAGTATAAAGAGAATTATCAACGCAACGAATCATATATACATAATATTTCATTTCACTTGCATTATAAAGAAATAAAACATATGTTTACCTCTAGGTATTTCATAATGTTCTATCAAAGATAAATAATCTTCCTGTAATCGTAAATTTTTTCTTACTAAAGAAATCTCGCTTGTATATAGGAAAATATATCCACCAGATTTTATCAAACGATGAATACGTTCAAAGAATCGATCATAAAGGTCAGTTAGTTTTTCTCTATCAGGAAGTTGTGGAAATGTTGGCATATCAGTTATGATTTCATCGAACATTTCATTATTTACAAATCTTAAAGAATCTTTATGTACATAATAGATTGTTTGGCCTGCAAGCTTTGTATTCTTTTTGGCTGCTTCAATACCTTTACTATATATATCTATACCCATAGAAAATTTAGGTGGTTTAATCATATTACGTTCAATTAACAAAGTACCACAACCAACAAACGGATCCATAACTTTAGCATGATCAATCATATAAGGTTTTGCAAGTTGTACGAGCGTAGCAGCAACATATGATTGCATCGAGTTTGCGATTGTTTCCTTACGATAAGCAAAACGATTACTCTTTAAATGACTTAAACGTAAATAAAGATTTACCTTACCTTTTCTAACCTCTTTAACAACAATTTCAATTTCATAGTTTTCTGTTGTATTAAGTAGTTTAAAAGGATAATATTCAAAGAACTTTTCTGATACTTTTTTTATTAATGATGGATCTTTTTGACGCATTGAATCATCAACACGAAAATAAAAGAATGACGCATCATCATATAATTTATCTAATATTTTGACTATATTACATCTTTGAATACCTGCTTCAATACTTTCAATCGTCATATCTAGTCCACTAGCGCCTTGTAGCGGAATAAGCATATCGTTATATGTTCTTATATCAAGTAATTCATAAATTGATTCAGTTCTTACAAGAACCCCTTGAGTAACAGGTTTATAGCGCAAATGAAGTACTGATTCAAATAAAATAAATTGATAATATGGTAGAGACGTTAAAACAACATCAACTGGTTGATGTTTAAGTTTTATAACTTTACGTTTATGTGTTTGGCTTTTTAGTATAAGTGGATTCAATATTTTTAATTGTGCTTGAATATGTTTAGCCTCATTTGAATTATCGTGAATGAGATGTAATTGTATTTCTTTTAATTGTTCTAAATAAGAACTACAGTTTTGACTTGCAATACCTTTAAGATAAGCTTCTTTTACATATTCTGTTTTTTCTTGATTATAAGCCATCAGCAATTCATTAACAGTATTAGGAAAGTTTCCTAGAAGTATAGCACTATTTTTTCTTATTTTGGCATCTTCATTTGATAATAATTCTATAAGCTTTTCTTTTAATTCATCATCATTAATATCTAATGAATTTTTGATATCTGATTTCATAGCTATCAAAGAATCTTTTACATCTATGCCTTTTTTTATATTAGTTGCTAATACCATATTCATTTCACTCCCTGCTCCTATGGTATTATAGCATATTCTCATCATTTATCCAATGAATTTTTGGCAGTGATACATATCGCAAAAGAAGTTGATAAATATCTTTTATCAATTGTTTTTCATGTGAAATATTTTGGTAATAAGGTATCATTGATTGATTTTTTAAAATACAATCAAAAAAATATCCTGGATATAAACTATGAGCATAAAGATATATTATTTCATAAACATCAAAATAATGATTATTTAAAATACTTTTTAGCTGATTTATTGATAACATATAACTTTCAAGCAATATAACCAATTGCCTTATACGACTAGAAACAATATAATTACAAGGATTCAATAGTACTTCTGTATTATTTTCAATTGGTGTAGATAAAGCTAGACCCACAGGTATACTAGCATGTCTATCTATATCTAATAAATAGTTTAATATATTAATACTATTTTCACCCAACCCCAAATAATAAATGATTAAAGGTTTCATTTTTTCATCATAGGTTTCTATTTTATGATAAATATGATCCATTTTATCAATCCATTGTTGCTTAATATTACTAATTTTTATAGTTGGTAAAGATAATGGTATTAAAAATTGACTTAAATATATATCATACAAAAATGGTTCATTGATATATTTTAATAAGACATAATTATTGGTAAAACATTGATGTTGATTATTAGAAATAATCATATATCCAGATAAATGGCATTGTTGTAATAAATATCGATAATAATGATATATATTCAAGAAAGATAAAGTATCATTTAATCTTTGCAAATAATATAAATCATTTTGATAATGGAAATAGCCTGATCGATCTATATCAATAGACATATCATAATAGATTTTAAGTAAATTTTGCATATATATCTCCTAATGATTATATACTAGAGGTATTTGTCCTTGAAAAATTTCTAAAAGAATAGGAATTGTTATTGTATGTGTATCATATTGTTCAAAAAATGGATATGTCATTGTAAGATTTATATTTACTTCAATCGATAATTCTACCATTACATGATTAATACCATAATTTTCTATACTTTTATTTATAGAACTACTTATTGTAGATAAATGCTTATAACAAATAGCAATAGATGGTGAAACAAATGAAGGTATATTCAATAAAGTAGATAAAGTCACTTTAGATACAATACCACTTTGAGCAATATTTTCGATACGTTTTTCATAATAGCTATCATCTTTCGCTAAATAGTTCCCTTCTTCAATAGAAGCATAAGTATCTTCTAAATTCAAAACAATTTGTGAAGCTAATTGATTGACTTTAGCCATATCAAATTCCAATAAATCAATTTCATTATCTGCATTTCTTTCAATAATCAACAAATCATTAAAATCATCACTAGAGCTATGAGCAACAATCAATTGATTAAGTCTTTCAATCTCAAATCGACCATATTCTTTCAGACGAGGAATACATTGAATATAAAGATAACTTATCAATATAACAATACCAATAAATAAGCACAGTGTAATCATAAGAAACCTTTTCATCATCTTCACCTTTATAGTATATGTCAAACAAAATTAATTATGTATAATAAAAAAGCATTTGTCATGCTTTTTCAGTAATAATTTCATCTAAAGGTATATCATATTGATCATGATCAATATGATATATATGTTGAAAAGAATAGGCTATACCAAGTTTATAACCTTTATATCCTCTGGCAAAATAACGATCATAAAAACCTTTGCCATAACCCACACGATAAAGTTCGTCATCATATGCAAGCATAGGCACTATCATAATATCTATATTATTAACATCAATAAGCAAATTAGTATTTGGTTCTAAAACATGAAAATGACCAACTTCTAAATCTTCTAAAGAAAAGATTTCATAAAAATCCATAGAATTTCCATGAACTTTAGGAACACAAACACGATGTGTTTCTAATAATTTATTAATTAATTGATGCGTACCTACTTCATCTTTTAAAGAGACATAACAGGCAATCATAGAAGATTGTTGGATCAAAGGATGTGCCAAAACAGATTGATGAATAAGTGACGAATAGGAAGAAAACGTCTCCAGATTTTGAAGACGTTTTGTTTTCATCATTTGACGAATAGTTGCCTTATCCAATAGCATCACCCATATCTAACTTAATAAGCTGATTAAGTTCGACTGCATATTCCATTGGTAATTCTCTTGAAAATGGTTCAATAAATCCCATAACAATCATTTCCGTAGCTTGCTGTTTAGTAAGTCCTCTACTCATAAGATAAAATAATTGTTCTTCTGAGACCTTAGAAACAGTAGCTTCATGAGATATAACAGAATCATTGTTATGCATAATATTTGTAGGGACTGTATCGCTAGTAGATTTTTCATCAAGAATCAAAGTATCACATTCTACGTTACTTTTAGCATTTATAGCTTCAGGAGCATGATAAACTAACCCACGATAGTTTACTTTTCCTCCTTCTCTAGAAATAGATTTAGAAATAATTTGACTTGATGTATTTGGAGCTAAATGAATCATCTTACTTCCAGAGTCCAATATTTGTTGTTGCTCTGCTACAGCAATTGTAATACAAGTTCCCTTAGCACCTTCACCTTCAAGAACACAAGTAGGATATTTCATGGTCACCAAGGAACCGATATTACCATCAACCCACTCCATAGACCCATTTTTAGCTACTTTTGCTCGTTGTGTTACTAAGTTATAAATATTCTTAGACCAGTTTTGAATCGTTGTATAACGGCACTTAGCCCCTTCTAAAACAACGATTTCCACCACACCAGCATGTAATGAATCCTTTGAATAAGATGGTGCAGTACATCCTTCTACATAATGAATATCACTACCTTTATCCACAATAATCAAAGTTCTTTCAAATTGAGCCATTCTTTCACTATTAATTCTAAAATAAGACTGTAATGGTTTTTCTAGCTTTACTCCTGGAGGTACATAAATAAATGAACCACCAGACCAAACAGCACCATTCAAAGCTGAAAACTTATTATCATCATAAGGAATAACTGTATCAAAATATTTTTTGAATATTTCAGGATACTCTCTTAATCCACTATCAATATCCAAGAAAATAACACCTTTTTCCTTAACTTCTTCTAACATATTATGATAAACAACTTCTGATTCATATTGCGCACTTGCACCAGCTAAAAACTTTTGTTCAGCTTCTGGAATACCTAATTTATCAAACGTATTCTTAATTGTTTCAGGTACTTCATCCCATTTATCAGTTAAACCATCACTAGGTCTATTATAATATGTATAATCATCAAAATCCATATTACTCAAATCAACGCCCCATGTAGGCGTTGGCTTTTCTAAAAAGCACTTTAATGATTTCAAACGATATTCAAGCATCCATTCTGGTTCATTCTTGATTTTAGATATTTCTCTTACAACATCCTCATTCAAACCTTTAGGTGTCTTAAAAACAGAAACATCTTCATCTATGAAATCATAATCATCATTATTACCAGGAATATTGATATCTTCTTTTGCCATATCTACTCCTCACTTTCTTTCATTAACTCGATCAATCCATTCCAACCTAAAGTTGCACATTTAATACGATTAGCTTGTTTATATGTATTTTGAAATGCAATCGCTTCTTCCAATATTTCAGGATCATAATCTTTCTCAAAAATCATATTCATATAATTATCAATAATTATTTGAGCCTCTTCTTTTGTTTTGCCTTTAAGAAGTTCACTCATAATCGATGTTGATGAAGTACATATAGCACATGCCTCTCCATCATAGCGAATATCTTCAATAATATCACCATCAAATTTTGCTTGAATATCCAAGTTATCAATGCAAGTTTCTGAATTCATATTCACTTTTAAATAAGAATCATCATCAACCAATCCGCGATTTCTAGGATTACTATAATGATCCATAATAATTTCTCTCATTAACTGAGGATCATTCAAAGAATGCGTCAAGGAAATCATCTCCTTTCTTACATACTTCTATAAAATTATTGATTTCATCTGTAGTATTATAAATATAAAACGAAGCACGAAGCGTATTTGTTACATTTAAAAATTCATCTAAAATTTTAGCACAATGTTGCCCTGCCCTTACACAAATACCATATGTATTAAATAATGATGCACCATCTTGAGAAAAAACACCTTTAATATTAAAAGCTATAGCACCTTGAGAATCTTCATTATAAATTTCTATATTATCCAATTGTTTCATTTTCTCAATTGCATAATTTCTCAAATACAATTCATATTCATGAATATTATTCATACCAATACTACTCAAATACTTAACAGCTGCTCCAAGTCCAATAGCGCCTTCGATATTAGGCGTACCAGCTTCAAACTTGTATGGTGGATTTTTCAAAGTAACACTACCACAACTATTGTAACGCGAATTACTACCTCCACCCAGCCTTGTAGGTGCTGTTTCACAAAGTAAATCATATTTGCCATATAATACACCAATACCAGTAGGTCCACACATTTTATGACCAGAAAAAGCTAAAAAATCAACTCCTGTTTCTTGCACATCTGTCACTTGGTGAGGTACACTTTGGGCTCCATCAGCTATCACTACAATGCCCTTATCATGAGCATAATCACAGATCTCTTTCATTGGAGCATGATAACCTAAAACATTAGTCACTTCAGCAATAGCAATAATCTTTGTATGATCAGTAATAGCTTTTTTAATATTATCTAAAGTTAAACAACCTTTTTCATCTAATTCAATATAATTGACAACTGCCTTATTTTTTCTAGCAATATCAAACCAAGGTAATGTATTAGAAGCATGTTCAGCAACAGTAATCAATATTTCATCACCTTCGCTAATATGTGTTTCACCATAGCCATAAGCTACCAAATTCAAAGAATCAGTAGATCCGCTAGTGAAAACAATTTCTTCTTTTCTTTTAGCATTGATAAATTTTTGTATAATTTCTCTTGCTTCTTCGAATTGAGTATCTACTTCATGTGATAAATCATAATCTCCACGATGAGCATTACCAGAATAATTAGTCAAATAATTACAAACAGCATCAATTACACATTGAGGTTTTAAAGTTGTAGCACCATTATCTAAATAAATCAGTGGATGATTATGCATGCTTCTTTTTAACATTGGAAAATCTTCTCTTATAGTATTCACATCCAACATTTTACTCACCCACCTTAGATAACGCTTTTTCAAAACGTTCTTTTAACATATCATTATCAATGACTTCGATAACTGGTTGCAAATAACCATACGTAATAAGTTGCATGGCTTGTTTTTTAGTTAAACCACGACTCTGAAGATAATAAAGATGTTCTTCATCTATTTTACCTACACCAGCCGCATGTGATGCCTTAACATCATATTCATCAATATATAAAAACGGATTAGCACTAGCTTTACATTTTTCATCAAAAACCATAATTCGATTATTTTGATGTGACGCCGAACCACTTTGACCTTTTGTAATTGTTCCAATACCATCAATAACCAATTTACCTTCATCCTTAACAACGCCATAATTATCCATTTGTCCATAGGTATGAGGTTTATTGTGTTGGATTAAAACTTCGTAATGTTTATCTTCTTTTTCTTTTGATAAAATAGCCATTCTTACCTTTGCCTGTGCACCTTCGCCATCAAGATAATAATGATAAATTCCATTAAAATCACCATCAGATAATTCTGCATAGCCATATTGACATGTCGCATTTTCAAACAAATGAATATCTTCTAATATTTCTCCATCTGAAGAATCATTTTCACCAAATAAATGTACAATAGCATCTTCTTTAATGACTAAATTTCTTGTTAATTTTGAATCTTTTGCTAAAATTCTACTTTCAATAATATTGACTTCTGTATTTTTATCTATCTCAATATGAACATCCATTTGTTGATGTTTATCTAAAAGATAGACAATTTGTACTTCTATAGGTGATAAATTACAAAATGAAATTGTTCCATCATGATAACAAACACGATCAGGTAAATGAGATTGTGAGCATTCACCATTAGTTAACACTATATAAAATTGACTGCTTAATGTATATTTATTCATTGTTTAACTGTTCCTTCTTACCACAAGCACCTAAAATAATACCATGATTAAAATCTTCTTCATTATCAATCTCAATACCCTTTTCTTTAATCCATTCATAGCCTTCATTATCAATCTTTTCTACAAGTTCATATCCACCATTTTCCACAATTCTACCTGATACTAAAATATGAACATGCGTTGGTTTAACAAGCTCAAACATTCTTTCATAATGAGAAACCATAATACAACCAAAATTTTCACTACGCATAGAATTAATAGCATCACTAACAACATGCAATGCATCAATATCTAATCCAGAATCTATCTCATCCAATAAAGCAATAGATGGTTCTAATAATTTCATCTGTAAAATTTCATTACGTTTCTTTTCTCCGCCAGAAAAACCTTCATTCAAATAACGATGTGCTAAATTTTCATCCATATGTAAATCTTCAATATTCTTATCCAATGTCCTAATAAATTTAAATAAAGAAATTGGTGTATCTCTTCTAGAATTCATAGCCGCTCTTAAAAAATCTGAATTTGTAATGCCAGGAATTTCCTGAGGATATTGCATGCCTAAAAATAAGCCTGCACGTGCACGCTCATCAACCTCCATAGCTAATAAATCCTTACCATCTAGAGTCATTGTACCTTGTGTGACTTTATATTTCGGATGTCCCATAATTGTAGATAGTAAAGTTGACTTACCATTTCCATTAGGTCCCATTAAAGCATGTACTTCACCACCATTAATTGTCAAATTAACTCCTTTTAATATTTCTTTGTCTCCTACTTCAACATGTAAATCTTTTATAATTAAAGTTGACATCAATTGTCGCCCCTTTCGAATGATTATTGTACGAAAAAATAAACATATATTCAAGTAATACGATAATAAATTTATAATTGCTCCATAGTTTTACTATGGAGCATCATTTTAACAAATACCACAAATAATCACAAGCAATATGAATAATACAAGAATCAAAGTAAATGAACCCTGATGTGCCAGCATATCTATCCCTCCTTTTTATTCTCACTATGCTAATATATATTATGGTGAAATGCGTTTAAATTTTGTATTATAGCCTACAAAAGTTGAAAAATTATTCAATTCGTGTATAATAATATTGTTTATAAATTTGAGGAGGTCTATATGAAACAAAAAAAGCTTATAGGGCTAGCATTAGCTTGTCTACTAGTCTTAAGTGGATGCTCTGGTACTGTTAAAGATGATGGTAAATATGTGGTAGCATCAATTGATGGTGCTAATGTTTATGCTGATGATATTTATGATGAGTTAGCAACTTCAACAACAGGAAAACAGATGTTATTTTCTTATGTTTTAGATCAATTAGTACAAGCTTATTATCCTGTGACAAGTGATATGGAAACAAGTGCAGATGAAATAATTGAAGAAATTGAAGATGAATATGATAGTTATTATGGGGATAGTGCTGAAGAATATTTAGAAAGTGCTTTATCATCAAATGGATATGAATCTATGGATGATTATAGAGAATCTTTAATCCAATCATTACAATATGCTGAATTTTTAAAACAATATGTTAAAGATAATTTTGATGAAGTATTTGATGATTATTATGATTATGAATCACCTCGTATTGTAAGTATTATTAAAGTAGCAATGGATGATCCTACTGCTCCTAGTGATGAAGAAAGTGAAGCTTTAGAAGAAGTAGAATCATTATTAGATACAGATAAAACTTTTGGTGAAATTGCAGCTGATTATTCTGATGATGATACTGCAAGTGCCAAAGGAAATTTAGGTGTTGTAGATTCAACAAGTGATTTAGCTGATACTTATGGTGATGATGTTGAAACAGCTATTTTAGAAATTGAAGAAGGCGAAGTCTCTGAAGCTATTCAAGGCGATGATGGCTATTATTTTATTTATTGTACAAGTACCGATAAAGATACAATTAAAGCTGAATTAGAAGTTATTGACTTAGATTCTCCATTGTTAGTTTATGATGATTATATGGTTTATTTAGCATTAAGCACTTATGAATTAACTTATGCAGATGATGATATTCAAGAAACAATAGAAGACATTTTAAATGAAAATTTAGAATATCGTGATGAACTAAGGGAGGAAGAATAATATGAAAAAATTAGTATTATTACTCATGTGTGCTGGTTTATTAACTGCATGTTCATCATCTTCTAGTTATAGTACACAAGTTAGTGATGGAGATAGTGTTTTAGTAAGTGATTCAACTTTAAAAGTAACTAAACAAGGTTTTTATGAATACTTAATGGATAGTTATGGTGGTAATGAAGTTTTAGTTGAAGCCCTAACAAAAATAGCTGATATTGAATTAACAGATGAAGATGAACTCAATGATTTAGTCGAAGAAATTAAAACTGAATATGCTTCTTATACTGATGATGATTTATCAACATATGCTTCATACATGGGATATGATGATGTAGATGAATATGTTGATGAAATCATTGTTCCTAGCGCAAAACAAGAGTTGTTAAGAAAACATTATATTAGTGATAATCTTGAAGATATGATTGAAGAATATTGTGTATGTAGTTTTAAAAAGATTGTTGTAGAAAAAGAATCAGAAGCACTTAATATTATTTCTGAAGCTACTGATGAAGATGCATTTGATACATTAATGGAAGATTATAGTGACGACGCAGAAGATGCAGGAATGGTAACTAAGAATTCTACATTAGATGATAATTTAGTAGATATTCTTGACGATTTATCTGCTGTAGAAGAAGATGGTGTTTATAGCAGCGCTATTAAGCTTAGTGATGATACTTATGCAGTAGTATATTTATATGATACCGATCATAGTAATACAGATGATATTATTGATACATTATCTAGTGATAGTGATGTTCAAGAATATGTCGAAGGTATTTATTTAAAGAAATATAATTTTGATGTTTATGATTCTAAAATTAAAGCAGCGATTGAAGAAATCTCTGATCAATATTTAGATTAATGGAGGTTTAAAATGAGCGATTGTATTTTTTGTAAGATTATCAATCATGAAATCCCAGGAAAAATTGTTTATGAAGATGATGTTTGTTTAGCCTTTTTGGATTTAAGTCAAACAACTGATGGTCATACTTTAGTGATTCCAAAACAGCATTTTAATCATATTTTAGATGTCGATGCAGATACTTTAAGCCATATGATTAAAGTTGTACAAATAGTTGCTAAAAACATCGAAAACAAATTAGGAGCTAAAGGATTCAATATTGTTTCTAATATGAATGAAATTGCTGGACAATCTGTCCATCATTTCCACATTCACATTATACCACGATACAATGAATCTGATGGCTTTAAAGCAATTTATACTGATCGTAGTAATGAAGTTGATTTAGATAAAATTTATACAAAATTAGTAGACTAAAAGGATCCATTTTTTGGATCCTTTTTCAGTTAAACAAAGCTTATCATCAATCATACATTTTAGGTTTATAAATCATACGATTTTCTAAAGCATAAACACGTTTGCTATATTCACCAGGCTGCAGCTCACTTAAAGCTTTATCAAACATATTCATTCTCGCATCTATATTATCAATTAAATATAACATTTCTGCTTCTTTAATTTGTGGTAAAACAGGTGAGCCAAATTCATTTTTACCATGATGGGACAAAACCATATGTTTAAGCAGTGTAACTTCTTCACCACTAATGTTTAATTCTTTAGCAGCATCACTAATCATGGTTTGTGCAATTGAAATATGACCCAACATTTTACCTTCAATAGTATATGTTGGTACAACAGGTCCTGAAAGTTCAACCGTCTTACCAATATCGTGTAATAAAGTACCTGCAAACAATAAATCCTTATTCAAATTAGGATAAATATTTAACATACTATCTGCTATTTTTAACATTGATAATGTATGATAAGCCAATCCAGATACATAATCATGATGATTCTTACTAGCTGCAGGATAGATTTTCATCTTTTCTGATTGTTGTTCAATAATATATTTTGTTAAAACATATAGTTTAGTATTAGAAATACGTTTTACATACTTCATTAGTTCATTCATAATAGCATCTTTATCCATTGGTGCTTTTTTTAAATACTGTAATTGTAAAGATTGTTGATAAGAAATATCTTCTATAGAAACAATTTTCATTTGACGCTCATCGCTATACTTAATGATATCACCAACACCTCTTACAACAGCACCTGTTACCAATTCCTTAATATTCTTAGGACTTGCATTCCATAATTTTGCATCAATCATACCTGTATCATCCTGAAATACAATACTTAAATAGTTGCTTTTATTAGCTCCATTGGTTTTTCCTATTGTTACATGATTAATCATAGCGCTAAATTCAACATTGTCATCGCCACATTTCATATCTTTTATTTTAATCATAAGTATCCTCCCATACTTCATTCATCAATTCCACTACATCATTGTATTCATAACCTTTTTGTAACAAAAAGGTTATTATCTTATTCTTTAAAGCACTATGGTCATAACGATTTTTATATCGTTTATATACTCTATCGTATTCTTTTTTTAATAAATTCATTGTACGTTCTTTTGAAAATACAAAATCAAAATCATTGGTAGCTTGTTCTACAATTTCCTGTGAGAATCCTTTATTAAATAACTTATTTTTGATATTTTGAATAAGCATATATTTTGGCTTAGTAGTATTTTCTTCATAGAGTTTCTGAATGATTTCGATCGCTTTATCATATTCAGTTTCAATAGGATAATCAGCTAGAAATTCATCAATGACAAAAGGTGAAACACCTTGATTTTTAAGATTATATATTATCTTATTCATACCCCAACCTAATTTTGTAGATTTTTGAAAATAGCTACGTGTATATTCCATATCATTAATAAGATTTTTATTTACCAATAATTCCATTGTCATATCTATTTGGATATCGTCAAAGTCACCATTTTCTTTTAGTTTTTGTTGCATGTTCACATAAGTATAATCTCGATAAGTCAAATATTTTAATGCTAAATGATAAGCTTTATCAACTTTTTCTTGATCTTTTAATGCATCTAATTCCTCACGATCAACAACCTGACCAATACTTAAACCATAACGATCAACCACTTGTTTGTTAAGAGTTAAAATCACTTGATGATTATCAAACTGAAAGGCAACATTATATTTATTATGAGCATCCAACTCAATTGAAACAACTTTATAACAGTAATGATGATTTAATAAGCTTTTTTGATATACGCTAATGATTTTCTCATAGAAAACTTCACTACTATATTTTAATGCTGTATTATAAGCATTCATAGATAGTGTTGATAAATCCATTTGTGACATACTAACTATTTTATTAATTAATTCATCCTCATTCTTATAAAAATAACCATTTTTTCCATCTATAATAACGTTCTCTAAATTTTTATCATATCTAGCAAGAACAGGAACATGACAAGCCATAGCTTCAATGTATGTTAAGCCTTGTGTTTCACTCGTAGAAGCAGATATATATAAAGAAGAAGCATGATAATAATCTGGTACTTCTGCAGGTGATTTAGAGCCTGTAAATATAATATATTCATCCAAATTTAAATCTTGTGATAATTGCTTAAGACTCTTTAACTGAGGTCCATCACCAACAATCATAAAACGAATATTATTATTTTGAAAAATAATACTTGGCATAGATTTAATAATCATATCAACACTCTTTTCACTAGCAATACGTCCTATAGAAGTTATAACAAAATGACCATTTAAATGATATTGATCTTTTATTTTATTAATATGATCTTCATTAGGAAATTTAAAACGATCTAATTCTAAACCAGTAGGAATAACATGCATTTTTTTTGTGATACCATATTGCATTAAAGCTTGAGCTGTTTTTTCTGATGGAAAAACCAATTCGCTACAAGTATCTCCATATATTTTTGAAATTTTTTCAATAATATTCTTAGTAGCACTATCAACAGCTTTGTTATTAAGCGGATTGATATAATGAGAATAATCAGCATACATTGTATGATAAGTATAAATTATAGGAATGTTAAGAATTTCGGCAACAATTTTACCAAAAATACCAATACCAAATTCAGTTTGAATATGAACAATATTTGGTTCAAAATCCTTAATCTCTTTCATTCCTTTAAAAGAATAAATACTAGATGCACGATATCCATATAAATTCTTTAAATCTTTACCTGGCAAACGTAATATATAATTATTAGCATCATCATAAACACTATTTTCAGGAAGTTGAGTTGTGACAACCAAAACATGATGACCATGCTTAACAAGTTCATTGTAAAGAATTTGTGTAGATATAGCTACACCATTTATATCAGGTAAATAAGTATCACTAAAAATAGCAATATTCATATTACTCCTCCAATCTTTTATTACTGATTTCTCTACTAAAAGAGAATGTAAGAACACCTAAAATTAAACCTAAATAATAAGTCATAAAACGCCAAAGCATCATTGATGAAGAAGCACCAACAGTACCTAAAAATCCATACATAACCATGTATAAACCTTCAGCACCACCAGATGATCCTGGAATAGGTATAAATGCAGTAATCATATAAATACAAGAGCATAACGTCATAAAATCAAGCAACTGATTGTATGAAACCGACAAGCATATAGCCTTAGTTGCTAAAAATGGCATCATATAAGCAATTGTAAGCTTAATAAAATTATTAAATACAACTTGTATTAAAATATTCCTATTATTTTGTAAAAAATAAAGTTGTTCACGAAAATCTGATAGATATCTCTCAATACGAATAGCAGTTAATTCATAATCCTTAACAATATGAATTTTATATAATAATTTAATAACTTTATGAATTATAAAATTCTGAATACGTTTAGAATTAGCTGCGCTAAATAAAACAATAATAACCACTAAATTAATAAAAAAACCAAGTAATACCAAACCAATAGAATAAACTTCATTACTTATAAAATAATGTAATCTAATTAGCAAAATAATAGCAGTATATAAAACTAAAACAGATTGATAACAAATAAATGATAATAATAAAATACTAGCAGAATGAGTAGGGTTGATTCCTTGTTTATTAAAAATATAAACTTGCGCAAATTGACCACCACTAGCAAAAGGTGTAATACCATTAAAAAAATAGGCACTTATACAATTAGATAATGACTGTTTAAGAGAATAATCCTTTTTAAAAACTTTAGCAAATTTTTGTAAAGAAAATGCATCAAATAAATAATAAAAGAACATTCCAATAAACATTATTATTATCCAAAACAAAGATGCATTCTTAAAAGCATCAATCATATTATCAAATTCACCATTGATAGAAATATATATCGCAAATATACCAATAACTAAAACCAATATAATATTTAACATATAATTTCTTTTTCTCATAAGTAATACCACCTTATAAATAATAAATCATATAAGATTATTTTACACTAATTTATAAAATAAATAAAGAAAAATAAAAAAGATACCCAAAAGGGTATCAAGAGAACTGGCGGCCTGCTATTTTT
>JAJQFG010000069.1 GCA_021201315.1 Erysipelotrichaceae bacterium | reverse complement strand
GTTCAACACTTGACTCTTTTTTATTTAACTGTCCATTTTACAGGGTACATTTTAATAAGAATGTTATATTTTATCTATTGTTTTGTTGTTATATAGGTATGGTATTTTCTTATACATTATTACCTTTACCTTTATCACAAATGTCAAGAGAAGCATATAAAAATCATGCTGTTGATATGATTAATATTATTCCACTCATCAATGGTATAATACATTTTAATTATTATGTATTAAGAGAATGGATATTAAATATTATTATGTTGATGCCTTTTGGTTTTTTATTTCCATTAGCATTTGAAGGAAGATATGATACTAAAAAGATAGCATTATATTCATTTATATTTAGCTTAATTATTGAATTATTACAATTATCAATTTCCTATTTTTGGATTGGTGTAGGTTATCGAACATGTGATATTAATGATTTGTTGTTTAATACTATTGGTGGTGTTATAGGATATAGGGTTTATAAAACATTGATGATATTAAAAAATAAAATAATCAATAAAAATAACCCCAGATAACTATTTATCTGGGGTTTCACAATGCCCTTTTAAAGGACAGCTTGTACATTTGTTTTTATTCTTTATAAGATAGTGTATACTAGCTATAACCATTATAAGAATAACCAATATAACTAGATATTTCATAATATTAATAAACCTATCTGATAAACTATAAATGTAACTATCCAAGCTACACCTAATTGAAACAATGCTGATAATATCATAAAACGAGTACTACTAGATTCCTTTCTAACAGTGGCTAAGGCAGCTGCACAAGGAATATACAATAAACAAAATACCATCAAACAAAAAGCATTAAGTGAGGTAAAACCAATACTATTTAAAGCTGTTAAGAAACTATTCATACCTTCTACTGTACTTGTATTAGCAATACCAAATAAAACAGCACAACTTGATACAACAACCTCTTTAGCAGATATACCAGCAATCAATGCTACTACAATCTGCCAGAAACCTAAACCAATTGGAGCAAATATTGGTGTCACTATTTTGCCTAGCATAGCCCCAAAACTTGTTGTAGAATCAGCTGTATAGCCATCCACACCAAGATGTAAAATAAACCAAATAATTAAAGTTGCAAGGAATATCGTTGTTCCAGCTTTAACTAGATAATCTTTAACCTTTTCCCATACATAAATAGCGACTGTTCGAGGATCAGGTGTTTTATATTCTGGTAGTTCAATAAGAAGATAATTGGTATTTTCACTTTTATCAATTAAATGCATAATAGCAGCTACAACGATTGCTACAACAATACCAATCAAATACATTGAATATGCCACAATCATGGCATGACGAGGAAAGAACATCTCTGCAAATAATATATAGATGGTTAATCTCGCATTACAACTCATAAAAGGTGTAATCAGCATAACTTTTAATCTATCTTTTGTGTTTTCCAAAGTACGTGAAGACATAATAGCAGGTACTGTACAACCAAAACCTAATAACATAGGAATAAATGCTTTACCAGACAAGCCAAGCTTACTCATAATACCTTCCATAACATAAGCAACCCTAGCCATATAACCACTATCTTCCAATAATGCTAAGCATAAAAATAAAATAAGAATATTGGGTAAGAAAGTAATAATAGTTCCAACACCTGCAATAATTCCATCAACAACCAAAGATGTTAACATCTCACCCACATCAGCCAATTCAAAACCATAACTGATAAAATCAGAAATAAAATTAATACCTATTTCTAAATATCCCTTAATCCAATCACCAATCGTAAAAGTCAAAAAGAATATGACAGCCATTATCAACAGAAATATTGGAATACTCCAAATTTTATGGGTTAACCAATAATCAACCTTCTCTGTAAAGATATCTTGTTCCTCTTTATGTAATAAAGTTTCTTGAATAACTTCATCTATAAAATCATATTTTTGATTAATAATTTCTGATCCATAATTTTTGACATCAATATCATTAAGCGGATATTTTTCTCGAATTTCCTGATCACCTTCAAGATATTTGATGGCATGCCATCTATAGTTTTTTATATCAGGATAATTCTTTTGAAGTTCGGGTGTAATAACATCAATCAAATCTTCTATTTCATCACTATAAACACAAGCATAATCTTTATGATGATTGTGTTTATGATGGGATACATTTTTATGTTGATGAATAAAACGATCGGCATGTGTACTATCTTTATGATGAATAGCAGCATGTAAAAGGATATCCAAGCCTCTCCTCTTTCTTGCAGAAACGGGGATAACAGGAATACCAAGAATCTCAGGTAACCTATGTAAATCAATTTCCATACCACGCTTTTCAACAATATCCATCATATTTAAAGCCAAAACAACAGGTTTTCCAAGTTCTAATAATTGTAAAGTTAGATATAAACTTCTCTCTAATGCCGAAGCATCGACAACATTAATAATGACATCAACTTCATCACTTAATATAAAATTACGAGATATAATCTCTTCCATAGTATATGAAGTTAAACTATATGTACCAGGTAAATCAACCAAATGAATGGTCATATCATGTTGTTGTATAACACCTGCAACCTTTTCAACAGTAACGCCAGGCCAGTTAGCGACTTTAAGGTTAGCACCAGTATAGGCATTAAACAACGTTGTTTTTCCACAATTAGGATTACCAATAAAACCAATGGTCATTTCTTCAGACATATTATATCACCTCTTCAACCTTAATGTTTTTTGTGATATTAAGACCTAAGGCAAATCTTGTTCCCCTTAGCTTAATAACGAGGATACCTTTGCCTTTTCTATATTGAACAGTGATATGGGTGTCTTTTGTCATGCCTAGTGCCTCTAGACGTCTTTCTAGATTTATAGGCAATGATATATCTAATACTCTATAGTCATGACCAATTTGAGCATCTTTTAAATCCATATAAATCCTCCTATTCGGAGAAATTATATAATCGAATGATGTAGAAATCAATCCTTGTATTTAATTTTTATACAGTTTTCATTTTTTGTATGATATTCAATAATCCAATAGTTATAACTCCAATAATGAGTGCAATAATCAATATCATGATATAGGATGTAGTAAAATCATAAATAAAACCAATCAAACTAACCGCAAAAGCCACTCCAAAATTACATCCAAATTGAATATTAGCATAAGCACTAGAATAATTTAATTCTCCAAAAAATTTTCTAGTCATAATTGCTATACCTACAGCAGTAATCGAATAAATTGATCCAAATAGAAAAGATGCAACTAATAAAGCAATTTCATTTTTCAAAAATATAAACATCAACAAAGAAATAATATTAATTATAATCATCATATAAACCGCTTTTACAATTCCAAACATATCAGACAATACACCTATCACAAACTTAAAACCAATATTACCAACCATAGTTGCTGATAACATCAAGGAACCCAAAGTAGCATCAAATCCAATGCTTAATGCATAGGTAGGGAAATGAGATCCCATACCAGTAACGGCATTTAATAAGATACCTACAATAAAGAATAATATAAATTTGAGTTGAAATAAATTAAAATGGACTTCTTCATTTTCAAATTGTATTTGATTCACTAAAGATTCATCCATCATATAAGGTAATCTATTTTCATCTTCTGGTTTTTCTTTAAAAGGCAATAATAGAAAAGGTAATACTAATGTAAAAGAAATAATTCCCACAATAAAATATGTATATTCCCAACCAACTGATTCTATCAATGAACTAAAGATAGGTGACAATATAGCACCAGCTACACCACTAAAACATAATGCTATAGAGGTTGCTAAACCATTCTGCTTATAAATCCAATTATTAATCACAATTGTAACAGGAATAACGCCATACATAGCTGCACCTATGCCTCTAATAATACCTAAAATATAAAACAATACAATATGATGAGATAAACCCATTGCAAAAGTTGCTAAACTTGTAAGACTGACACCTATCAATACCATCAGTTTTAATGGGATTTTCTTCATGATATGAGGCACGATTAAAACAGTAAACGCTGTTGCTAAAATACAAAAAGTTGCATGTAATGTAAATGTTCCTTGTGATACACCTAAAGCGGTTGATACAGGTGTATAAAATACACCAATCGTATTCATAACAATACCAACACTACTTGCTGATAAACCACAACAACTCAATAATACTAACCAATATTTTATACCTTTGTTTTTCATATAATTTCTCCTTAAAAAATATAGACATCTTTTAGATGTCTATATTTTAAGCAATATATTTAATAATGTCTAATATCTATTATCTATGATTTATCATAGTTTTAAAACATGATAAACTTCATTGATGAAATGCTGTAATAATGGTGATAATGTTTGATTCTTTTTCCAAACTAATACAGTACTTGTAGTTAATTCTGGCTGAAGTGGTATAAAACAAATTTGTTTCATAGAATGATTTATAAAAGCTCCTTTATTATTGATACCACTACAAATATTAGCTTTAATAAGAGGTATCATATTTGTCATAGCGTTTGTAGTAGCAACAAAATTGAGATTCTGATAATCATCACGAAACCAGCTAATGAGTTCGTTTTGGATAGCTAGACGTTCAGGCCATGTTAATGGTATGTTGATAAGATCTTTAGATGTAACGTATTCTTTGGTTGATAGAGGATTATCTTTTGATGTAATCAACCCCCAGGTTTCATTATAAGGTAAACGAACAAAATCATATTTATCAACTTCTACAGGTTCTAATAATATCCCTATATCCAATGTACCATGATCAATACGCTCCTTAATGGAATCAGCATTACCACTATAAATATGATAGGTTACCTGTGGATATTTTTGTTTAAAAGATGTAATCAATTCTGGCAAGAAAATATCAGTAGCATAAAATTCACCAACACCAATATATATTTCACCATTTAATTCCATATCATTCCACATTTCTTGTTGCGTTTTATCAACCAAATTTATGATTTCTTCCGCTCTTCTTTTAAACAAAACACCTGCTTGTGTTAATGTTACTTTGCGTTTTCCACGTATAAATAATTGTTGACCCATTTCTTCTTCTAATTGCATAAGTGCTCTTGAAAGCGATGGTTGAGCGATATGTAATTGATTAGCTGCATGTGTAATATTTTCTTCTTTTGCTACCATTAAAAAGTATTCTAACGTTCTTATTTCCATAATCTGTACCTCTTTTATATTGTATCTTATTTAACAATCTTTTTCCATAAGTTAATCTTTCACATGTTTTCCATAACTTTGTTTTATAATGAAAACACCTAGGAGGAAAAACGATGATATTTGAGACAGGATTATTTGAAATCATATTTATACTTATATTCTTTATTGTTATTGGTATGTTCATATATACTATTTTTAATGGTATAAATACTTGGTATACAAATAATCATTCCCCAAGATTAACAGTCAAAGCTACAGTTGTATCAAAACGAACACAAACCGATTTTCATCATCAAAATATGAATAATACATCAACATTTTCTTCGAGCACTTATTATTATGTTACTTTTGAAGTATCTAGTGGCGACAGAATAGAATTTTGCGTTAAAGGTAAAGAATATGGTATGCTAGTAGAAGGAGATAAAGGAAACTTAACTTTTCAAGGAACTAGATATCTAGGATTTGAACGAGGAGGTTATTATGCATAAGATTGTTGATAAGGCATTAATTATCATGCCATTGTTACTAATAGGTATTCATACGTTTATATTAATACATTTTGGTTATATTAGAGATGCCTATATGAATATACCTCATAGAATAAATAATATAATATGGATAGGTTTTTTCTTATCGATATTTGCATTGTTATTTATATATGGTTTTATCATTGTAAATAAAAAGAAAATTGCTAAAATGATACTTTGTATTGCTACTTTATCAAGTTTTGTTTTGATGTTTCATTATTACAATTTTGCGAAGGATTATCCTATTGTGAAAAATGATTATATTGATAGTGAATGGTTGCATGGTATATCAATAGAAGAAGTTGTTGTGGATAGTGATGATACTATATTGGTATATATTGGCGAAGAAAATGGTAATGAAGAATTTGAAGAAGAACTTATTAAACAATGTGAATATTATTCATATCAAATGAATACATATTATATTAATGATCAAGATAATTATAGTGATGTATTCGATTGTTATAATATTACAGAAACACCCATATTAATTATTACTCAAAATGGACAAATCATTGATAAAACTAATGATATGAATGATTTAAGGACTAAAATGAAAGAATATTTATAAATTTTAAAGAGTGTTTTCATTGCATTCGCACGCAATTTTCGCGCGCGCGCGAAAATACTTGACACATTTGCGATTTCGCGCGAAAATATATGTAAGGAGTGATATACATGAGATCAATACCAAACAAAGAAAGTTTACTTATTGAATTTAAAAGCGATAGAAAAGGTGGCTATCCAGATAGTGAATTAGTAGATGCAGTAGTCGCAATGGCTAATACTGAAGGTGGAGAATTATATTTGGGTGTAGAAGATAATGGTGATATTACAGGTTTGTCAAAGAAACATGAAGATGAAGTTGGCTTATGTTCAATGGTAATGAATCGAATTATACCATCATTATTTGTTAGTGCTGAAATAATAGAAGAAGAATCATTCAAAGTTATGAGAATAAGTATCCCTAAAAGTCGCTCCATTGTAGCAACTTCTTCAGGAAAAGTTTTAAGAAGAAGATTAAATGCTAAAGGACAACCAGAAAATGTACCAATGTATCCATTTGAACATAATACACGACTTTCTGACTTGGGTTTGTTAGATTTTTCATCTCAAATTATTTATGATTCATCGATTGATGATTTTGATATCAAGGAAATTGCTCGTTTACGTTCATTTATAAAAAAGAGTAAAGGTGATGAAGCATTATTGGAATTAGATGATGAAGAATTAGAAAAAGCTTTACAGTTAGTAAAAGAGATAGATGGACATTTGTATCCTACAATTACAGGGTTGTTGTTACTTGGAAAAGAAAATAAAATTAAAGAATATATTCCAACATCGATAGGAATATTTCAAGTTTTGGAAGGTACAAATATAAGAAAAAATGATGAATATACAAAACCTTTGCTTGAGATGTTAGAATTATTCGAAACATTCTTTGACGCATATAATCCAGAAAATGAAATCGATGAAGGTTTGTTAAGACAAAGTGTACCTGAGTTCTCAAAAAGAGCCTTTAGAGAAGGCTTAGTTAACGCATTTTGTCACAGAGATTATACAATGTTGGGTGGTGTTCGTGTTGCCATAGATGATGAAGGATTGACTATTAGTAATCCTGGTGGTTTTATTGAGGGGGTTAATGTTCAAAATCTTTTGACTGTTGATCCACAAGGTCGTAATAAGACACTCGCAGATGCTTTAAAGAGAATTGGACTAGCAGAAAAAACAGGAAGAGGTATAGATAGAATTTATGAAGGTTCAATTATTTATGGTAGACCTTGGCCAGATTATTCTGAAACAACAAGTAATAGAGTTGTGTTATTCATTCAAAGAGCAAAACCAGATTTTGCTTTTATAAATATGATAAGAGAAGAAGAGCAAAGAATAAATCGTTCTTTACCTATTAATTCCTTGTTAATTTTGTCGTGTATTCAATTAGAACGTAGATTGAATATACAAAGAATGATTGAAATGACCAATCTTCCTAAACAACGTGTTAAAGTGACTGTTGAAAAATTGATTGAATCTGGTTTGATAGAAGGTATTGGGCAAAGCACGAATAGAGTTTATATTTTAAGTAGAAAATATTATAAGACAAGTAGCAATGAATTGGGATATGTAAGACAAACAGATGTTGATATTTTAAGATATGAAGAGCTAGTTTTGAAATTAACACAATCAAGAAAAGATGGTATAACTAGAGCTGAAGTTATGGATCTGTTAAATATTTCAAAGGATCAAGCTTATAGATTGCTAAAAAAATTAATCAAAGAAAATAAAATGATAAAAACAGGGAATAGTAGAAATACGAGATATTATATTAAAAATGATTGAATATAAATTTTTGTTGCATTCGCACGCAATTTTCGCGCGCGCGCGAAAATACTTGACGTATTTGCAATTTCGCGTGAAAACAAATGAGAGCAAGTTGCTCTCATTTTTAGTCTGCTGGTTTAAAACCACTTAATTGTGCTTCTTGTTGTTGTAAGTTTAGTGTAAAGTAGCGTTGGTTTTTATCTAATGATTTGATTTGTTTCATTTCATCATCCGTTAATGTAAAATCAAAGATATTAATATTATCTTTCATATGATTACTATTTGTAGTTTTAGGGAAAATAATGTTACCTGATTGGATATGCCATCTTAAGATAATTTGAACATTGGTTTTGTTGTATTTTTGAGCCAATGTTGTAAATATTGGTTCGTTTATGAGATTCTTATCACCATGACCAATAGGATACCAGCTTTCAATAATTGTACCATATTTTTGAATTCTTTCTTTTAATGCATCTTGTTGATAATAAGGATGACATTCTACTTGAAGTACTGCCGGTTTAATAGTTGATACTTCTAAGATTTCTTCTAATCTTTCAGATTCAAAGTTACTAATGCCAATAGTCTTGACTTTTCCGATTTCTACAGCTTTTTCCATGTCTTTCCACGCACCAACATAATCACCAAATTGTTGATGTAACAACAACATATCAATATAATCGGTATCTAATCTTTTAAGCATTTTATCTATGGCTTCCATTGTAATGCCCTCACCATATTCACTAGGCCATAGTTTGCTTGTAATCCAAACCTCTTCACGATTAATACCACTTTCCTTAATCGCAGCACCCACACCTCTTTCATTTTGATAGGCATGGGCTGTATCAATATGACGATAGCCTAATTCTAAGGCTTTTAAACAAGCATCCTTAGTAGCTTCGTCTCCTCTTATCATATAAACGCCTAAACCAAATTGTGGTATTTTTAATCCATTATTTAATGTAACATATGTTTGATTCATCATATTTCCTCCTTGTATGTCTTTATTATAATGACTAGTTATTTGAAAATCTAATAGAAAAATATTATAATTGATTTAAATATTTAATAAAGGAGCTAATTATGAATACCAAACAAATAGATTGTGTTATTGAACTATCACATACCCTTAATTTTAGTCGTGCGGCTGAAAATCTTTTTATATCGCAACCGTCTTTAACTTATCAAATTAAAAATTTAGAAGATGAAATAGGTTTTAAATTATTTGAACGTTCTGGTAAAGGAGCAATGTTGACGCTTGCTGGAGAACAATTTTGTCAGGATATTAGAAAGATACAAAATGAACTAAAAGATGCTATTCAAAGAGGGCAAAATATATCATCAACATATAAAGATTCATTAAATATTTGTATACCGATGCGTAGTTGTATATATTACTTGCCTCAAATTATGAAATAATTTAAAGAAGATATGAATGATATAGCTTTAAATATCTCATTTATATATGATAATAGTCGTATTGATGATTTTTTAAGAGGAGATTATGATATCTTGTTTGCTAAGGAAAGTGATTTAAATCGTTTTTCTAATATACAATGTGAATTTTTATATCAAAGTCATTTTTATATTATTACCAAAAAAGATGATCCATTAGCTTCATTAGATATCATATCAGAAAATGACTTAAATAATCACGTTTTGATGGTTGGTGGAGGTTCACCTAAAGAAATGGTTGTTGTACAAAATCGTATTATTAAAAATACGAATGTGAAAACAATGAATTCTCCTAATCATGAAACAACTTTGTTGAATATTGCAGCTGATCAGGGGATTGTTTTAGCTCCAGGTTTTGCTAATGATCATAATAA
This sequence comes from Erysipelotrichaceae bacterium, assembly GCA_021201315.1. Classification (GTDB taxonomy): domain Bacteria; phylum Bacillota_I; class Bacilli_A; order Erysipelotrichales; family Coprobacillaceae; genus JAJQDJ01. The sequence continues at coordinate 17,425 of JAJQFG010000069.1, read as the reverse complement.
CGAATTTGCTTGGATCCCTTTTGATTGTAAAGAACATATCAATTGTGTTTTGGCATATCATAAAGATAATAAAAGTAATAGTGTTATGCATTTTATTGATTTGGCTAAAGAGGCTTATAAAGATACAAAAAATATTCCATTATAACATTCTTGTTGCTTTCACATGAAATTCCACGATATAATAAAAATGTGTGAAAGAGGAGAGAACAATGGAACAAGAGGGAATATGTGACGATGCAATTTTTGAAGAGGTTGTAAGTGGGGATTATACAACAAAAAGGATGTATACTAAAAGAAGAGTGGATGGTAGTAGTTATGTTAATTTAGAGGAAATATGTGCATGGAGTGCACAACAACTTATTGAAGGTCTAGATGTAGGTTTGGATGGTAAAGTGGCTTATGGTATAACTTATATTTTATTGAATTCTACAATTATTTATGGAAAGATAGGCGAAGCATTTTTGCAAACAAAGTTTCAAAAATTTTCACAAGAGGATTATACATTATCAATTGCCGAAAGAATATTAAGTAATTATGATAATATAGAAAGAAAACAAGCTATTATCCAAGGTATAAAAGATGCTTTAAATGATCATGATAATATTTATGCTAACGCTGTTAAAGCAGCTATATTAAGTTTAGAATACTTTTCTATGAAAGAATATGAGATGTCAGATGATGTTGAAGATAGATTCTTTGATAATGAAATGATTCCTTATGAAGAAGTTAATTCATTAATCACTTATAAAGAATGTGGTAAATTTAATAAAGAAATAGTATTACATCAATTACAATTAGTTTATACATATTTATTAGAAAATGATGATATTATATATGTAGATTTTAAAAACTATTTTTCTTATTTGATCAAAGAAGAAATGATTGTTTATTATATAGCTAATGGCGATATCAAAGAAATTAATTATATTATGCAGCAATTAGATTAAAAAGAAAATATATGTTTAAACCACTTAATAACAAAATCTTATTATAGTTATTGTCACGCATGGAGTTGTATATCGATTTATTGGTTTGAGAAATATTATAAAAACTCTTAAAATTTCTTTTAAGAGTTTTGTTTTTCTGAACTTTTTTGTGCTTCTTGTATAATCAATTTAATGCCTGTTTTAAGAAAATCTAACTGTGATTGTAAATATTCTTCATTTTCAAATAATGCATAATAAACACATGCTCTTACAAAAACATAGATAAATGATCTAACCGTTTCCCAAGGTAAACCAAAATTAGGTGCTAATTGTCTTGCATATTCACTATATCTTTCAGTAACACCTTTAGAGAATTCCTTGCCATATTCTAAATATCGAGGAGATGCATAAACTTGATACATAAAACGATATTTTTTTGCGTGCAAATCATGTGTAATATATGGCATTTTATTAATATAGTCTTCTATTTCTTCGAGAGATTGAGGTGCGATTGCTAAAAAATCTTCTTCGGTTTTTGCCATGCCATGGGCAGTACATTCAATAATAATTTCATCTTTACTATCGAAATAATTATTAAATAAGTTTCCAGCACTCATACCACATGCTTTTGCTAACATTTTTGTACTTGTGTTTTCTAGACCATTTTCACAAAAGCAATCAAAACAGTCCTCTAAAATTTTATTTCTTTTTTCATCATGTGTATTATTTACTGCCATAATTATCCTCTCTTCCAATAATAAATAAACGTTTACTTTATTATCATGATAACTTACAGAAACTACTTTTGTCAATATATTTTTTGAAAAGTTAATGATTATTTCATGAAAAAGGAATATGATTAATGAAAGAAGGTGAAAAAATATGCCAAGAAGTTCAGGTGGTATGGGTGGAGGCCGATCTTCTGGTGGATTTAGTGGAGGGGGTCGTTCTTCAAGAAGAACTGGTAGTACTCCTCATGGAGGAGGTCCTGGACCTCATAGAGAACCGCCACCACCAGACCCATTATTTCCGATAAGAAGGAGAAGAAGACGTAGACCACCACCTCCACCACCACCAAGGGATAGAAGATGGTAAACAAAAGTCTTTTGTATTGTCAAAAGACTTTTTGTTTGTGTATAATAAGTATATGAGGTGAAAATAATATGACACAAAGAAAAGAAATATTAATGAAGAATATGGAATATGTGGGTTTTGATGATTTGAATGGAAAACCAGGTTTTCAAATGACCTTACATAAAAGTGATGAGGGTAGATATTATTTATATGTTGCTTGTTTTAGACATAATGGTTTTAATATTATTGATGTAACTGACCCATATCATCCTATTCATTCAAAATGGATTGAAGGCCCTTGGATGTATGATGCCAGGGATGGGCAAGGCTTGCCAAAGATTCAATCAGGAGATGGGTATCTAATTACAGCACATGGTGGTACAATGGATGTATTACATGGAACGCCAAAGGGTAATACTTTACCTTTTTGGGGTGGTATTATGATTTGGGATATTAAGAGTGATCCTATGAATCCTAAATATTTAGGTAAATTTGAATGTAAAGGGATGGCTGGTGCACATAGATTTTTCTATAATGGTGGTAGATATGTTTATGTTGTAGGAAATAAGCCTGGATTTATGACGTTTATATTACGTATTGTTGATATTAGTGATCCGACAAATCCTGTGGAAGTTGGTTCATGGTGGGCTGATAATCAATATCGTAGTAATAAACCTGGTGGTGGAGAAGTGTTGTTTGGTTCGAAAGAATTCTTAGAGATGGCGACTGTACATGCAGTGACAGTTAAGGATAATATATGTTATGCAGCTGTCGCAAATTTTGGTGCTTGTCAAATCGATGTCAGTGATCCTACTAATCCTACTTTAATTGGCCGATTATCTATTAATCCGCCTTTTGGAGGTGGAAGTGCAGGCATGGCATGCCATACTTATATGCCTTTAGGTGATTTGCCATATGGTGTTGTTTCTACAGAAGGTGAAAGACCTAGATATTTTAGTAATGATAATAAGGAAGGGTTATTTAAGAAAATTGTCACACAACCAATGAATACGATTGGTATTGTTGAATTAACAGATCCATCTAATCCTTCATTGATTTCAATATTCCCTTATCCAGAAGTACCAGAAGGTTATACTCATGGTAAAAACTTTAATGTTGTAGATGGTGTTAGAGTACCATTTGGTCCACATAATTTATTTGATGCTTTTGGTAAAGATTGTTATGAGAAATATGATGGTAAGATTTATAATTGTTATTTTGGCGCTGGTTTACGTGTATTTGATACAACCGATCCATTTGTTCCAAAAGAAATTGCATATTTTATGCCTCCAGATCCAGAGGTTAATTTATTTGATAACGAAGAGGGTAACTTACTTCCTGGAGCTAAAGTTGCGATTACTGAAGATTGTTTGGTAGATGATCGTGGATTTATCTATGTGGATACATTCCAGGATGGATTATATATAGTTAAATTAAAGATGTAATGAGTTATCAATAATGATAACTCATTTTAATTATGTTATAATGACATGTGAAAAATCACATCAAAATACTATGTACTATTAAAAATAAATTTAGTAAAATAGTTTATATGAGGAGGGTTCATATGAAAAAAACTAGTATACGAGAATGGATTAGAAGAATATTACTTGTTGTATGTATTTGTGTATTTTGTTATAGTGCATATCAATTAATATCTATCTATTTGAATTATAAAGAAATCGAAGATCAAACAACGGAACTTATTGATGAATATGTTGAAGAATCTGAAGAAGACGAAGAAGATTCATCGGTTGCAGCACTTTCACGTACTATTGATTTTGATGCTTTATTAGAGAGAAATGAAGATGTTATTGGATGGTTATATGTACCAGATAGTAATATTGATGAACCCATACTAAAAGGTGATAATAATGATACTTATATACATACTAGCATTGATCATGAATATATGAGTGCAGGTTGTATTTTTGTGGAAGAAACAAATAGTGATGATTATAGTGATGATATGACTATTATTTATGGCCATAATATGAAAAATGGATCAAGATTTCATGATATAAGATATTATTCTGATGATGATTATTATAAAGAACATCAAACTGTTTATATTTATACATTGGATGGAAATATTAACATTTATGAAATATTTTCTGCCAAGGTTGTTGATCCTGATGATGCATGTTATACAACGGTGATTAATGATTATGAGTCTTATATCAAAACAGCTCAAAGTAATGCACAAATGACATCAGAGATAGATACATCCAATCAAGTACCATTAATTATGTTAAGTACTTGTTGGAGTCAAACAAATACAAAGAGAAATATTGTTTTTGCATATTTATCAGAGGTGTATGAACGATAGATGAGGAGGAATCTCATTGGCAAAGAAATATAAATTAAAAAAAGGAGTCTTACATAGCTTTAAGATAGTTGTCATGGCTTTTATATTATTAATTACATATGTTGGTATGTCTTGGAGTTATGATATGCTTTCAAGTGTTGAAAGTTTTTCTGTTGATAGATTGACGTCTCAAGATACATCAGTGCAAGTTGATCAAGATGGTAATGAATATTATTATTATGGTAGTAATGGTGTTAAAAAGAATGTGGAATATGATGATATTCCACAAATAATGATTGATGCCGTGATATCAGCTGAAGATTCACGCTTTTTTGAACATAATGGTTTTGATGTGCCAAGAATTATTAAAGCTTTAATGAGTAATATTTCTTCAGGTAGTATTGCAGCTGGTGGTTCTACAATTACCCAACAAGTTATAAAAAAGGCCTATTATCCTGATGAGCAACAAACCATTACTAGAAAAATAGGTGAAGTCATCCTTTCTATCGAAGCTACTGCAACTACCACAAAAGAAGAAATACTAAAAGATTATTTAAATAATGTTTATTTTGGTTATGGGAACCAAGCCATTGGTATTTATGCTGCTTGTCAATATTATTTTGGCAAATCAGTGCAAAATTTGACGTTACCTGAAGCTGCTTTGCTTGCAGGTACGATTAATAATCCTAATAAATACGACCCCTATAGAAATTTAGAAGCTGCACAAAATAGAAGAGATACTGTCTTAAATTTAATGCTTAGACATGGTTATATTAGTGAACAGGAATGTGAAGATGCAAAATCTATACCAGTAGAAAATACATTAAATTATAATTCTTTGTCAGCTAATAATGAATATCAAGCATATGCTGATAAAGTCACTCGTGAAGTTTATGAAGCAACTGGTTATGATCCAAATTCAACTGCTATGGTTATAACAACCTATATAGATACTGATTTACAAAGTTATTTGAATGATATTGCAAATGGTGATGAATTCGATTTTCCTGATGAATATATGCAAACAGGCGTTTCTGTACAAGAAACAACCAATGGTCGAATTGTAGGTGTATTAGCTGCAAGAAATTATGTTTCGATGGGTACAAGTTATGCTTATGCAGCAAGTAAAGAATTGATGGCAACGGAAGTTGGTTATAGTTATGGTCAAAGAAATCAACCTGGATCATCTTTAAAACCTATTATTGCTTATGCTTCGGCTTTTGAATATTTAGATTATTCTACAGTTCATTATGTTCATGATATTGCTTATAGTTCTAATGGATGGACACCTGAGAATTGGGATGGACAGGTGCATGGTGATGTTTCGATTAAAGAAGCATTAGTGAATTCATGGAATTTAGCAGCTATTCAAACTTTAAATGAAGTTGTTAATGAAGTCGGAACAAGTGAAATGGTGAGTTATTTAGAAGGTTTTGGCTTTGATATGTATGGTGAAGAGTTTAATTTGGGTTATGCAATTGGGTCATGGGAAACTGGGGTTTCTCCTGAAGAGGAAGCAGCAGCATATGCAGCCATTGCCAATGGTGGTACATATATTGAACCTCATACTGTTGAAAAGATTGAATTACTTGAAACCAGTGAAGTTATTTATATAGATCAAGAAGCTCAAGAAAATAGTAGTCAGGCTATTAGTGAAGAATCGGCTTTTATGATTCGCTCTATTATGGTTGATTATGTTGATGATGGTACAGGTAATTATGCTTATTTGGATTTAGGTTATCAAATTGGTGCAAAAACGGGTACATCTAATCATGATGAAGAGGCACCTAATGAATCATTAGTAGGAAAAAATAAGGATCTATGGATGGCTGCTTATTCACCTGATTATTCATGGAGTGTTTGGGTTGGTTATAATTATGAAGCTCAAAAGATGGGCTATTATCCGACAGGTAGTCCTGCTGCCCAAATATCAGGTTTAATTGCCAAGTATTTACATCAAAATGGCGTTAAGAATAGTTATCCTGAACAACCTGATGGTGTTGTAGAAGCAAGTTGTATTGCAGGTATTTATCCATATGTTTCACCTTCATTATTTACTTCTAGTAGTCAAATAGAGACAGGCTATTTTAAAGAGAATAATGTACCAAGTGAATCAACAGTCTCAACAACTTATGCTTTACCAGATTTGACTAGCTTTAATGCAGAAATTGTCAATAATAATCAGGTTCAAGTAACCTTTGCGAATGCATCTGAGTCAACAGGATCACAAACATATAATATTGGTGGTTATACATTTAGTTTACCATATTATAGTGATATATATTATGCTGTTGATATTATAGAATCTTCTGGTAAAACTGTTTATAGTGAAAAATTAACAACCTATACAGCTGTATTAAATTATACTTTATCAGCTGGTAGTTATACAATTGCAGGTTATTATTGTGATGAAAGTGGGGAAATTACTTCTAATCAGATGACACAAGTTGTCGTAGTATCAGAAGAATAGAATATTTCCAGGGAAATATGGAGAAGGAGAGTAAAATGAAGAAAGTATTATGTTTTTATCTAGAAAATTGTCCATATTGTCTACAAGCTCAAAAAGCAATGGATGATTTAATGAATGAAAATCCTCAATATAAGGATATATCAGTTGAATGGATTGAAGAAAATGATAATCCTGATATTATAGATGATTATGATTATTATGCAACACCTAGTATGTTTGTTGATGAGGAAAAAATCTATGAAGCGCATCTTTTTGAAACATATGAAGAGTGTAAATTACATGTTAAAGAAGTTTTAGAAAAGGCTATGGAAAAAGATGAAGAAACTTTATGTCTCTGATTTAGATGGTACATTACTTAGAAGTGATGAGACTTTATCAGAATATACATGTCAAATAATCAATGATTTAGTTAATCAAGGTATGTTATTTTCATATGCTACTGCTAGATCTTATAATACTGCTAAAAAAGTAACAAAAGGTTTGAATGTTAATATACCATTAATTGTTTATAATGGGGTTTCTATTAGAGATAATGTTGATGGAAAAATTATTGTTTCTAATTCATTTGATGATGTTAATGATGTGTTGGATGATTTGCTTAATCATGATTTGATGCCTATTGTTTATAGTTACATTGATGGTATAGAGAAGTTCTCTTATGTTAAAGATAAAATTAATACTTCTACTATGGATTTTATCAAAACAAGAGCAGGTGATCCTCGTAATCGTCCTGTTAATGATATCAAACAATTATATCAAGGAAATATCTTTTATATTACATGTATTGATGAAGCTTCAAAGTTAGAGCGAATGTATCAAAAATATCAATCACAATATCATTGTATTTATTCTAAAGATACTTATTCATCATCTTTGTGGTTAGAAATAACACCAAAAAATACCTCTAAAGCATTTGCTATTCATCAATTAAAAGAATATCTTCAATGTGATTATGTAGTTGCTTTTGGTGATGGTAAAAATGATATTGAAATGTTTGAAATAGCCGATGAATGTTATGCAGTAGAGAATGCTGATGAAACGTTGAAACATATCGCCACAGGTGTTATTGCTTCAAATAACGATGATGGGGTTGCTAGATGGCTAAAAAATCACTTCAAATGAAGTGATTTTTTAAATATGAAACAAAGCTTCTAAATCTTCGTTTTCTAATATACGATCTGATTTTTGTTGTGATTTTTCAATGAGTTGGTTCACATTTTCGCCCAATGCTTTACTAATCAAATCATCCATTTGAATACCTCTTAAATCAAAGAACAACTTAGGATTATCATCTAAAGCAATACTTGTAGCGTATAAAACAGCTGCTGCATGTTTACAAAGTACAGCCCAATCAGGACAATCACAATTGATATGAATTTGTTTAGGTGATGGAAATAAACCTTCATCTTGTTTAAAGAAAGTATCTTTAAGATTTTTAGGAAACTTTCCTAATACTAATTCTTCTAATGAAGCTATTTGTTGTCCTGCAGCCTTTTGCGTATTAAGCCAATCTTCTTGCTTCATAGGATCGATACATATATCAACATTATAAAGCTTTCTGCCACTACCAGAAACAACACCATAAATATGTCCTTCAACAATATGAAAATCAAATATAGCTTCCGCTTTTACATATCTCTTGCCTCTACCTAAACGATTATCATAATCAGCATATCTCTCTAAATTCTTATTCCATGATTTACCCCACCAAGTTTTACCTAATGTACCATCTTGAATTATTGGAATAGCATCTTTATGTTTCTTTAAATAAGTTTTCTTTTTCTTTTGATTCTTTTCTCTTAATTCATCAATTGTTTCATAAGTAGGATAATAACTATAATAACCCATTAAAATCCTCCTTCCAAATTAAACAAATCTAATAACTCTTCATTACTCATTTCAGTAATCCATGTTTCTTGCTTGTCAGCAATAATATCATCACTTAATTGCATCTTACTTTCAATCAAAGCATCAATCTTCTCTTCTATTGTTCCTTCAGTGATAAACTTATGTACCACAACATTTTTCGTCTGTCCAATTCTAAAAGCTCTATCTGTTGCCTGATTTTCAACTGCTGGATTCCACCATCTATCAAAATGAATCACATGAGATGCTTTTGTAAGATTTAAACCAACACCACCAGCCTTAATCGATAAAACCATATAAGGAACATATTGTTCACTTTGAAACTTATCAACAGCTTCTTGTCTTTTCTTAATAGTTGTAGAACCATCTAAAGTCACACCTTGAACATGAAATATACTTTCTAAATAATCAGATAATGGTTGCACCATTTCTTTAAATTGTGTAAACACTAAAACACGTTCATGCTTTTCATAAATCTCTTCACATATTTCTTTTAATCTTAAGAATTTACCACTCTCTTTTTCATCAAAAACATTTTGACCTAAATATTCATCAGGATGATTACATATTTGTTTAAACTTTAATAATGAAGCTAATACTAAACCTTTTCTACTAATACCTTCACTTTCAATAAGTTTATCTTTAAGATCATTAACCAAATCCTTATATAAAGCCAATTGTTTTTTAGATAATTGTGTATAAGTTTTCATTTCAATCTTATCAGGTAAATCACTAATAATTGATTTATCGGTTTTTAATCTTCTTAAAATAAAAGGTTGTGTCATATTTCTAAGTTTCTGATAACCACCATTATCTTTACTTATATTCTTTACAAATGATTTAAACTCTTTTTCATTACCTAATAATCCACTATTAAGATAATCAAATAATGACCATAAATCCATTAAATTGTTTTCTATAGGTGTACCTGTTAAAGCAAGTTTAAAAGAACTATTAATATTTTTTACTGCTTTAGTTTGTTTCGTACGTGGGTTTTTGATATTTTGCGCTTCATCTAGTATTTCAATATCCCATTTATTTTGATTTAATACCTCATATTTAGATACCATACTATAAGTTGTAATAATTAATTGATAACCTTCAATATCTAAATCTTTTTTCTTATTAGAAGGATGAAGTATCTTATACGATAATTGTGGTACAAACTTCTTAATTTCATTCTCCCAGTTATTTAGTAAACTAGCAGGAACAATCAATAATGTCTTCTTATCCTTATTACAATCTTGTGATAACATTGCTAAAACCTGTAAAGTCTTACCTAAACCCATATCATCAGCCAAACAAGCACCAAAACCTAAATTCTGCATATAACTCAACCAAGAAACACCTGTTTTTTGATATTCTCTAAGAGTTGCTTCAACATGAACATTAATATCAGGATTAATTGTAGGTTGATATAACTCTTTAAAAGTATCTTGTAACCATTGACCATTAGTAAAAGAAACATAACTATTATCAGAAGCTTGTTGTAATTGCATATTTAATGCTTCTTTTAGTGTTAAACCATTCATTAAATCATCTTGAATCTCTTGATATTTATCTAATATCTTTTGTAACTCTTCATGATTAATTTCTACCCATTTACCCTTAATCATCATCAAACCATCATTCTCTTGAATAATTTGTTGTAATTCCTCTTGAGTTAATACTTCACCATCAACAGCTATATTCACATCAAAACTAATCAAAGAATCCATACCTACAAAAGACTTAGCTTTTTCACCAACAGTTACATTAACACTTAAAGAACTGCTCTTTTGCTTAAACCAGCGAGGTACACGGCATACAATACCACAATCTTCATAAATAGGTATTTCTTGTAGAAATGTATATGCATCTTTAGTGTCAAAAGCTAAAGGATGCATAAGTTCACCACTTTGTATTAAATCATTAATCAATTGACTTTGTTTAGAAGCTTTATCTACAGTTGATAATAACTTAACTAAAGTTTCATTATCATTTCGATATTCATCTAAGGCTTTAATTAAAGGTATTTGTTTGATTTTATGATTATCTAATATTTGTGAATAGGTCGCAAGAAATGCAAATGGTAGTTTTCCATTAGCGTTTTCTACTAGATGAAAGAATACACGTCCTACTGGTTCTTTGTGTAATCTTTCATTGAAATAATCATCTATAGATTGATCATAGTCTTTTGTTTCTAAATTATATTGATTGATAATGGTATCAAAGAATGAACGTAAATATTTTTCATCAATATATTGATCACCTAACATAAATGGTTTTCTAAGTATTAATTGATCTATTATAAGATCATCTAATTCAATATCTAAACATCTCTTTAATTCTTCTAATTGAGGTGTTTGTCTTATTTCATTAATAAACATTGAGACAATTTCAATAAGATATTCTAGAGATGGTGTAAACCATTTGTATTTCTTAATAAATCCTAATTCATAGATTGTTTTGTTTGGATTAGTTATGTAATCTTGCCATATATCGTTGATAATCATTTGATCATCTTGTGATATTTTTTTAGTAGAAGCTATTTGACTTAATTCAAAAGTATCTTCATTTGCGATAACTTGTAATGTATATCCTTTATCCAATAGTATCACCTCTAAAGTATTCTAACATAAATTAATCAAATATCATATAAAAAGTGTTGTCTAAGACAACACTAAGCAACTTTTGATTGTAATAGTTTTCGTATATCTAAATATGCGACTAAAATACCCAAAGCCATTACTAATATAGCTATTACTAATTGTAATCCTGAAGTCAATGGATCAATTGTACCACTAGACATCCAGGCTGCTAAAATACTATAAACTGATAAACCTAAAGAACTAATAGTCATGATAAGCATAATAGTCATTGGAATATACAGCATTTTACCATTTCTACCTGTAACTTTAAAGAAAACAGACAAAGAAATCAATACCATAGCTGCTAATAATTGATTTGTTGCACCAAATATAGACCAAACATTACTATAACCACCTAAAGATAATAAATATCCAAAAAATAAAGTAATCAATGTAGCAAAATATTTGTTCGTTAATATTTTATATAGTGATGAATCATTAGAATCCTGAAATAATTCCTGAAATGACATACGACCAATTCTAGCAACTGCATCTAAAGTACTTAAAGCTAGAGCTGAAACAAACATTGTCATAACACAAATACCATATTCCTGGGGAAAACCTAATTTAGAAATCAAACCAGTAACACCTACTGCAAATTTTGTGAATGGTGTTGCCCCATCGGCTGTACCTAAAGTGGCAAGCGTTGCATTTAAAGTACCATCACTGACTAAAGAAGATAAAGAACCTACAACTACAATAACTAAAATAGCTAATAATGATTCTAATAACATGGAACCATAACCAACCTGTAACATATCTTTCTCATTAGAAATCTGCTTACTGCTTGTTTCTGATGATACTAATGAATGGAAACCAGAAACAGCCCCACAAGCAATAGTTACAAATAATGTTGGTACCATATAACCACTTGCTGTTTCAAAAGTAGTAAATGCTGGTGTTGAAATAGTTGGATTATAAACAACTACACCAATTACTGCAGCAATGATCATACCAATAAATAAGAATGATGTTAGGTAATCACGAGGTTGCTTTAATAACCACATTGGTGTTATCGATGCAAAGAAAATATAAATAAAGATAATATAACCCCACGTTGTTTTATCTAAATAAATTGGAAAAGCAATACCCACAACAAGCATCAAAACAATCAATGCAATACCAATAACTAACTTTAAGCTTTCATTTATCTTATGCTTTTTCAAAAACAATCCAAATGCCATTGCTACAAAAATATAAAGCATTGAAATAGAAGCAGCAGCTCCGTTAGAGTGAACTGTAGAACCATCAGTAGCTGAAAAACCATTAAATGTACCTTCAACCATATCGGCAAAAGCCGCAATAACTAAAATGGTAAATAACCAACAAACAAGAAAAACAATCTTCTTCCAGTTTTTCCAATGTATTCCTCAATAATACCACCAATAGATTTCCCTTCAGACTTAACAGAAGCATACAAAGCACCAAAATCCTGAACAGCTCCAAAGAAAACACCACCAATAAGTATCCATAATACAGCAGGCAACCAACCCCATACCAATGCCATTACTGGTCCAGTAACAGGTCCAGCTCCAGCGATTGAAGAAAATTGATGCGTAAATACTTCCCATTTGTTGCTAGGAACATAATCGACACCATCTTCCTTTTCTACAGCAGGTGTCTTTGCCGTAGCGTCAATACCCCAAGTACGTACAAGATAACGTCCATACAACAAATAAGCCAAAATCAAAACAATAGCTGCAATAGCCAATAACAATAATCCGTTCATTTTAATTCCCCCTCTTGAACAAATTATATTAATAAAATAGTCTTAAAACAAAAAAAGTCAAGCAAAACAATAAAAAAACATCATAATAATAAATAATAACACTAAAAAAGACAGCTAAGCTGTCTAAAAATAATATTTTCTAAAAGTACGATACATTTGTCTTACTGCATTAACATCACTAGGTGTAGATGATAAAGTAATCAAATAATGTTTATCATTAAAAAAATAAGCATAATAATGTTCACTCTTATAAATATTAATACCATAATCCCATAATTTATCAATCATGCGTGAAGTAATTTTACTATTACTTAATAATATCTTATTAATCTCATCCAAATATTTACTTCTTACTCCAACTTCAGGATTTTGTTTGATTATATTACTAGGTATTTCATTAGAAGGATTATTTCTTGCTTCTTGTGTTAATATTTCTAAAATAATATCTTTTTGTTCACCTTCATAAAATTCTTTAATATCTCCTTTAATAAGTATTGGATAATCATCTTGAAGTTCTAACATATCTGATAAGTAATCATTATCTTGTTGGATGCGTGATAGAGATTGGTCAATATGATCAATACGCTCAAATAACTCTTGTATTTGTGATTCTAATTGATCATTTTGTTGTTCTAAGCGATTGAGAAGATTTTTTTCTTCTTCTTGCATTTCATCGAATTCATCATGAAGATAACGCATCTTTAACTTATCCAAGCTTAATGGATAATCTTTTTTAGTCATATAATCTTGTAGACGTCTAAGAATATTCTGTTTATAAGTTATAGATTTATCGTGTTTTGTAGGAGTAATCATTTTATAATCTTGAGAAGAGTAGAAAATGTATGAAGTAGGTGAGAGATGAAGATGTTGATAGATTTGATTATCAATATTATCATCTTGACTATATACAATAAAGGCAAAACCTTGAGCTTCCATAGCTAACTCATTTTTGAGCTTAGGATAACGATTGATGGTATTATTTAGATATATAATTGGTAAATTAATATATTGTAATTGTTGATAGAATAAATCTATATTGTCATATGTAAGTAGTAAAGGTGTATCATATTGAAAAAGAGAATGTGGTAATACATATTCATTTTCAATAAGATATAATATACAATCTGGTGATTTTAAAGATGATGTTCCTTTTATTTTAATAGTTATATAAAGATCTTGAGTAGATACTTGATATACATATTCATAAATACGATGATGTTTGATTAATGAAATACCTATAATATTCATATCATCAAAAGAAAATAATGTTATATTATCATTATGATGCATACCTTGTTTAAAATCATCTTTATTTAAATTAACTTGATGTATATGATTGATAAGGTATATAAATTCTTGAGCGTTAATTTGTGATATAAGTTTAAGTTTCGTAGATAAATAATTCATATGTTCACCTGCTTATTAGCTTTAATAATTGATTCAATAATATCTTTACGACGATATATTTCATTGTTGTCAAGATTACGTAAAGTAATTTGTAAAAGATTCATCATATATGTATAATATTCTTCATTATCTTCTTGATTGATAAGTAATGGTTCATAGTTTAATAATTGTGATTTATGATTGAGTTCACTATTAAGTTTTTTAGTTTTTTCTAATAATTGACATTTTTCTAAGTATTCTTCTTGAAACATTTGTAGCATCATTTGTTTTTCATTGATTTCATTTTCATAATATTCTTTAATTTCAATAGTTGATTGTTTAAAATCTTTTTGTTTTTCTTGTAGTTCCATTTCATAGAGTTGTTGATAAGAATAAGAATGATTTAAATTGATGCAATAATTTCTAATCGTATCACACAATCTAAGTAGTAAGCGATGATGACTTTCTTTATAACTAGATTTAAATACTTTTATATTTTGATGAGGATACTTAATCATAATAGCACTTTTACAATCATTAAGACATACGATATGAGCATTACCAGTTAACTGATAAGCTAATTCTTTAGGATCCAAACGATAGTTTGGACCTTTTAAAACAATAATAGGTAATTCTGTATTAGCATCAGTCAAACGATCTAAATAATATGGTTTATCACTAATCTTAAATACATCATCGTTTAAAATATAAGAACTATGAAATAAGTCTCTAAATATACCAGGAATGGATACTTTATCAATATAAATAGATTGATCTGTAATTTCTTTATAAAATTTAAGATGTAATGTATGATTCAAATAAAGAATTTCTACTGTAAAACGATTATTTTTAATATTATCATTAGTCTTAAAAGAAATATTCAACCCTTTATCTTTAAAGTCTTTGATAATTAATTCTTTATGAGGAACAGTATAATAAAAATCATCTTCACCATGATAGTTAAGATTAGGCATTTGATTTTTTGTACGTTGTAACCAATTGATATACATTTGAATAAGAATATCTTTATTAAATGTATTAATTGTATGTAAAAAACTATAATAACATAACATAGGATAACCTCCTTATGTTAGTTATTATAGCATAATTTAGCATTATTTGATTAATTTAGTTAATAATTGTATAGTTAAAGCGATATTATCTCTTGATAAACCAGAGTAATTAATGATTAATGTATGTAAATTTTGGGGTTGATGATAAAAATCAGATAAACATGCAATATTTAAACCTATTGATTTAGCTTTTTCTTTGATTTGTTGATCAGATATATCTTTATGATATTCTAATAAGAAATGAAGTCCTGAATTTTCTTCTTTAATGGTTATATCTTGATATATATCACTATTTTTTAAAGCATCTAATAAATCATCTCTTAATAGTTTATAATAATGACGCATACGATTGATATGTTTTTCAAAGTAACCTTGGTTAATAAACTCGGCTACCACAATCTGTTCAAAACTAGATACACTACATGCATAAAAACCAAGTTTTTGATGAAATAGTTGCATTAATGATTGAGGTAATATCATATAGCTCATACGAAATGATGGTGATAGTGTTTTAGAAAAAGTGTTCATATATATAACACGATCATGTTGGTCAATTTGATATAAAGGTGATAAAGGCTTACCTCGTAAACGGAATTCGCTATCATAATCATCTTCAATAATGTATCCTTGATGCTCATTAGCCCATTTTAGTAGATCTAAGCGTCTTTGAATAGGCATAGTAATACCTGTAGGAAAGTGGTGAGCAGGAGATATATGGACAATTTGAGCAGATGATTGTTGTAGTGGTTTAAGTTGTATACCATGTTTATCTAAGGGAATATATTGATAATTAATATGATTAATATCATATACTTTACTAATACTTTGATGACCTGGATCTTCTAATGCATATATAACATCATGACCTAATAATTGAATAAGTAAATTATACAAATATTCACTACCAGCACCAATAATAATTTGATTGGGTGGGACATTCATACCATTAAAGTCATATAAATGTTTAGATATAGCTTGTCTTAGTTGTATACAACCTATTTGGGGTGGGCGAGTTAGTA
The DNA here is from genome assembly GCA_021201315.1 of Erysipelotrichaceae bacterium. Taxonomy (GTDB): domain Bacteria; phylum Bacillota_I; class Bacilli_A; order Erysipelotrichales; family Coprobacillaceae; genus JAJQDJ01. The sequence continues at coordinate 944 of JAJQFG010000069.1, read as the reverse complement.
ATGAACCATCTTGATTGGATAAGACTTGTCTAGTGAGTTTGGAATAAGTAGAATAAGGGAAATGTTCTCCTACAGAGTTTGTTTTAAGATCAATGAGATAGTGTTCTTCATTGGTTTCATTGATAATTGTAGTGTTTTGTTTTGGTTTATCTGGAAAATTGAGTTGAGATACATAATAGCCTTTCTTTTCGATAGCGTATATAAAGCCTTCTAGTAATAATTGATTATAAGCATTTTCTACAGTGATGATACTAACATTTAGGTTTTTAGCAAATGTGCGTTTAGATGGTAGTTTTTCATTTGCTTTTAATGTTTGATTGATAATATCGTTTTTTATGCTTTCATAGAGATATAAGTACATTGGTTTGTTTAAATTTTGTGGAAATGTATATGTTAACATGGAATCACCTCTTCCATCATTATAACAAATCTGGTCTTATAAAAAAATACAAAACTGGATATTTTAATATAACCAATATGAGTATATACTAGATATATCATATGAAGGGAGAAAGATATATGAATAATAAAGTATTAAAAATTAGTGTTATTGGTTTAATGGCTGCGTTATGCTATATAGCTTTTACATTCTTACAAATAAAAATACCAACACCAGGAGGTTATACATCATTTCATTTGGGTAATACGTTTGATGTTTTAGCTGCATTATTATTAGGTGGTGTTTATGGCGGGATTGCAGGAGCTATTGGTATGGGTATTGGAGATTTATTTGATCCAGCCTATGTGATTGTTGCACCAAAGACGATTGTTTTAAAGTTAGGTATTGGTATTGTGACAGGATTAGTGGCACATAAGGTATTCCATATTCAAAGGTTAGAAGGAAAGAAGTTGGCTATTGCAGTGGTTGTTTCAACGGCAGCAGGTATGTTGTTTAATGTGATAGGAGAGCCTACTATTTCATATTTTTATTATATGTATATTTT
>JAJQFG010000118.1:16571-27478 GCA_021201315.1 Erysipelotrichaceae bacterium | reverse complement strand
ACTTATTATCTTTAGATCTGTTATTCTTCTTGTATATTTCGTGCGTTTATCCTATTAAAAGTGTATGCTTTTTTTAAGGTTCTATTCATTATATCTAAACATAAACCAATGATTAGGCAATAGCATAAAGCCTTTTAAATCAAAACGTTCCTACAACTGTTCCACTATATTTAATAACAGGGTCTTCATAAGGATTCTCATCACACTTATAAACTTTAAAAGATTCAGATTCATATATTTTAGAATATTCTATTGAAGATACTTTCCATTCATCATCACTTTTGATTAACACAACATCCGTATCTACTAATACATCTTCTAGATTATAATTATCATCCTTATAATCTATTTGTGTGATTCCATATATTTCAATCCTTTGTGGATCTTCATCATACATATACATAATATATGGTTCAAATGAATAATACTCACAAGTTACATCATTCTTAGACCAACTGTTATAAACATTATTATATGAAAAAGCACTCCAGCTTTCTTCATTATTAAAGAAAGACATTAACTTATCAGTATAATCTTCAGTATTAACATCATAATTAAATATAATACTATTAAAGTCATCGATCATATCTTCACCTTGAGAAAGCATAGTTTCTTGTTGTGTTGAAGTATAAACATTAGCTTTATCATATATAATAATACTTTCCCAATCCGTATAATCAAAATAATGATTCGTAAAACTTGTTTCAATCGTTCCAAAAGTTGATCCTGATTCTGCATTTTCATAAAGATATTTTAATCTTGATGTTGATTCCTTAAATTCAACAATTATTTGACATAATTTATATACAGAATCATCTTGTGACATAATAGAATAATAACCAATTGTATCAACATTCATATGATATGATTCTAATAGTTTTTGAGACGTATTTGTGTTTTCAAGCAAATTATCTTTTGACCATGATACATCTTTTAAATCATCAATATTGTCTGAAACTACAAATTGTTCATCTTTATATTGATATACCTTTAAAAACCATTCCTGGTCATCTAACTGATTTTTTGAGAGTGATAATACTTCTGTGTAAAAATTCGTATCTCGATAATATTCAAAGAATATATTATCATCATGCATAAATACATTAATTCTTTCACCACAACCAAACACATCAAAATCACAATCAATACTATCTGCTTTTATCCATTCGTTTTCTTTATTTTCATAAACTTCAATGACAATACGTATATTATCACCATAATCACCATATCCACTAGAAGGTATCACAACCATTAATTCATCAACGCTATCATTATCCAAATCTTTTAACAACACATTGGTATAACCACTATCAACACCTGTATCTGTAAGACTAACACTATCATCTTTTTTATATGTGCCATAATAGTTACTATATTTTTGAGGTGAATATCCTAATGCATTAGCTATTTCATAAGGACTATCGCTGTCATTTTTAGTTTCTTCATATGATTGATTATTCATAGTACTAGTTGTATCATTCGTAGTATCACTACTATTGTTTAATGAAGTTGCTTCACCAATAACGACAGCTACAATCACAACACCAATAACAACCTTAGCAACTGTAGAACCACCTATAACTGTACTAATACCTTTTAATGTATGCTTACCCGTTTCTTTAGTAGTTTCATGAAAGATTCTTTTAGTTTCATCTGATAATTCATGATTCATTGGCTTATTAGAAACTCCTTCAGGAGCTGAACTCTCTGTAACTGTTGTGACAATTCTTGTACATAACTTTGAATCAACACTAATGGTTTCTTCATAGGAATTAAGTATACCTTTAAGATAAGGAATAAGTGGTAATACAAATAGTGTATTGCCTGCTTTTTTATAAGCTTCTACTTTTAATCTAATCGTCTTTTTAGCGTAATTGAGTCTACTTTTAATCGTACTCTCGCTTGTTTCAAAGAAGTCTGCAACTTCTGATATCTTTTTATCTTCATATATCTGCATCACCAATGCAGCTCTTTGTTCTGTAGAAAGTTCATTAATAAAACCCATAACAACTTCTCTATCATCTTCATACTTGATGTTTTCATTAGGTTGAAATTCTTTATGCTCATCTTCGATTTCTATCGGCATATCTTCATTAGTCTGTTCATCACTAAATGAAAATTCTTTTCTTTTTTTAAGTTCATTCTTGCATGTATTTTCGACGATTCTATTTACCCATGCATTGAACGCATTAGGATTATCAACTTTATCTAAATTATTATAAACTCTAATATAAGCAAGTTGTAGAACTTCAGCTATCTTATCTTCATCTTTCATGAAAGATTGAGCTTTAATATATGCTCTTTTATAAGACACATTATAAAGCTCTTCAAATGCCTGTTCATCACCTGCTATAGCTTTATCAATTAATGCTTTTATATCCATAAACTTCTCCTTTTAAAACATACATTATCTACCAAAATGATTCTTTATTATCTAATTTATTCTCATTGAAACCATGTTATTAACATATTATAATCTTTCCTTAAGTGCTTTTCAATTAGTAGAATTATCTTTATATTCAATACACTTTCGACTTATTCTTATTCTTCTTATAACCATATAAATCACAAACCTCTTCATATCTTCATCAATTGGTATATAATCAATAGCACCATATATTAATTGTTCTAAATCCAACATATTTCACTTTAATAGATGACTAATAATCCAATTGCAATTAATATGATATGAATTTTTATGATTTTTAGAAAAAAATTCATAAACAAATCACTCGTAAATATAACACTAATAAACATAATCATCATATCCACAATAGCAATACTCCATAACAACTCATATGTTAAATTACCTATATACATTGACATAACTAATATTAAGGGAAATATAAATGTAACTGTAAAACCAACAATGACCATATATATTTCATCCAATGTTATATCGGTAAAATATTTTTTTATTTTTTTCATTATTTCTCCTTTCACTAATTAGACAAGATGAATATAAAAAAAGACTTAAATATAATAAAAATATTTTAAAAAATTTTTTGAACATATAAAAATCATGTATAATGGATGTAATGGGAGGTACTATATGAAGATTGAAGTGAAAGATTATACGTATGAAACAATACCTGAATATACTGATAAAGTTGAAGGGGCTAAAGAGATAATGATGAATGGTGATGAAGTGAGTGTTGATTATATACCTGATGTTGTATATGATCATAAAGATGATAATGATTTACATTTACAAATATTAGTTCCTAAGCTATATAATCAATCAAAAACATATCCATGTATTTGTTATGTACAAGGATCTGCTTGGAAGAAACAGAATTGTTATAGAGAGTTAGTGAATTTAGGAAAGTTAGCAGTTAAAGGATATGTGATTGCTGTTGTAGAATATCGCCATAGTGAGATTGCTCATTTTCCTGCACAGATTATTGATGCTAAAAATGCAATACGTTTTATGAAAGCTCATTGTGATGATTATAGTATTAATAAAGATGATATGATTATTATGGGTAATTCTTCTGGCGGACACGTGTCTTCTATTGTTGGTATGACTGCTAAAACTGATAAATTTGATGAACCAATCAATGATGAAAATTGTTATGTTAAGGGTATTATTAACCAATATGGTGCTGTTGAAGTGACATTAGAAGATGGTTTTCCTACAACACCAGATCATCAATTACCAACAAGTCCTGAAGGTATGTTGATGGGATATAATATTAGAGAGAATAAAGAAAAAGCTGAAATAGCAAATGCAAAAACATATGTAAATGAAAATTTTGATGCACCAATACTTATTATGCATGGAACAAAGGATACTTTGGTATTTTGTCAACAGAGTGTGAATTTATATCAAGCATTAAAAGAAGCTCATAAGGATGTTGAATTGTATTTTATTAGACATGCTGATCATGGTGGTCCTGTTTTCTTTAAGGATGAAGTATTGGATGTTATAGATGAGTTTATACAAAGATGTTTGGATTAATATATGGATACAAGATTTGAAGATAGAAGAAGCAAGATTATTGGTATTGGTGTTATCGTTATTATTGTTGTAGCATTGATTATTGGTATTAGTTTATGGTTTGTTTCAGGTTCATGGCCTACACGTTTTAAGGGTGAATTAAATAGTTTCTTTGGTGAAGGTAATTGGGAAGAGATATCATCAGAAAGTTATGAAAGCATGATGTATACTGTGCATCATTATACTGGTGATAGCTTATATGATTATGATACGAATGGTACTTATACAGAATGGGATATTCTTTATAATAATGAAGAAATATGGACAATTAGCAATCATACATATAAAATTAATCATAGTAAATATAACTTCTTTAGTCCTAAAAGATATAGCGCTAAACAAGCACTTATACAACAACTTATGAATATATCATGTACGATTGCAGCTGAAGATGTTCAATATAATATATTAAGTGAAGTATTGAATGATGAACAATTAGAATGTTTAAGAGTGAATATTTCTTATCACGATGGTAATCCAAAGCCTTCATTTTATAGTCAATTAGCTAAAGAAGATTGGTTTAATGTCAATGATTCTACTGCTTATAATTATTTAAAAACTGATTTATATGATTTTTATATTGATATATTAGCTTTTGATTATAAATTTGAAAAATTATCTGATGAAGATCAGGAAGATTTACTCAATAGTTTAGATGATATCGTTCAGTTATTAGAAGATACTTATGGTGAATATGCTAAATATGATATTTATTTAGGTGAAGGTTATAGTTTAGAATCAGGAGAATAGTATGGAAAAAGAATATATAAAAGCAAAGCAAGAAAAAGATTTTTATCAGGTGTTTTATCAAAAAGATGATGATATCTCAAATTTGATAAATTTATTGGAAACGTTGGATACAAATATGTCAATAGGTTGGAGAAAATCTAAAAAGATATTTATTGGATGGTGGGGTAGAATAGGTTACTTTTATCCAAAAGAAGAAGAATTTTATGATGCTTTTGACCATGAAACATATCATACAAAAGTATGGCATTATTCTCCGATACCACTAGAAAACACAGTCTCTGGTGTAGAAATCCATGGTAAAGGATCTAGACCTAATCCAAATGATGAAACAGATGTTGTCATTATGAAAACTGTTGATGATGTAAAAACATTTTTAAATCAAACCCAAACAGATGCAAAGTTATTTGCACCCGATACCAATTTTGAATTATATGGTTCTTTAGATACAATGATTCGTTTACATACTGCTCATGATATAGCAAATAATGAATACCTATTACTTTGTGTAGATGATGAGGCTTAATATATATTTATTGTGGAAATACAAAAGCAGATAATCGTTATGTGATTATCTGCTTTTCATTAAAATTCATATTTTTGCATTTGTTGTAATGTTTTCTTGCAACCTTCTAATGTTTCATCAATGATTTGTTGTACTGGTTTAATTTCATTAACCAATGGTGCAATTTGTCCAGCCATAACTGCACCATTTTCCATATCACCATTAACCATAGCATTCTTTAAAGAACTAGCTGCTATTTCTTTTAATTTATCATTAGCAATTACATAAGAATAATTAGCTTCTAATTCTAACATCTTATCTGACAAAGCATTCTTGATTTGTCTACAAGGTTCACCAGTACAAGTACCAGTAATCACTGTTTCAAAATCTTTTGCATCAACAACTGCTTGTTTAGCATTAGGATGAATAGCTGTTTCTTTAGCAACCATAAATACTGTACCCATTTCAATAGCATCAGCACCTAGTGCAATGGCTGCAGCCATACCTCTTCCATCGGCAATACCACCGCTACCAATAACTGGTACTGACAACAAGTCTGCAGCTTGAGGAATTAATACAGTAGAAGCTTCAAAAGTGGTATGTCCGCCACCTTCCCAACCTTTGACAATCACTGCATCAACACCTGCTTTTTCGGCTACAACAGCATCAGAAATAATAGATGCTTTCACAATAATCTTTGCTCCTGCTTCATGCCAAAGATCAAAATACTTTTTACACATATCATAATCTAAACCAATAATTGTATCAGCATATACAACTGGTGGTTTTTCTTTTTGTACAATAGCTGTAACATGATCAAGCATTCCTGGAACCATAACAACATTAATTCCAAATGGCTTATCAGTCAGTTTTCTTGTCTCTTTGATTTGTTGTTCCACAAAATCTGCTGTCGCAAATCCAACACCTAAAATACCAAGTCCTCCAGCATTAGATACAGCACCCACCAATGGTGCTGTAGATACCCAAGCCATAGGTCCACAAATAATTGGTTTCTCTACATTAAATATCTCACAAAAACGATTCATAATTTATCCTCCTGATTATATAATATATATTTATCATCATATTTATCAAATCAGCCAAAGACTTTGTGTAAGATATCTAACAAATTTTTAAATAGTGTTAAGAAATATCAACATATTTCATGTATACTAATATTGAGGCGATACCATGAGAGAGGATTTAAGAGTTATTAAAAACAAAAATGCTATAAAAACTGCATTTTTAAATTTATTAGATAATAAGGATTATAATGATATAACAGTTAGTCAAATATGTAGAAATGCATTGGTGAGTAGAACTACCTTCTACTTTCATTATGAAAATAAAGAAGAGCTATTGGAATTTATATATCTAGATGTTATGGAAGAATTTTCAAGATTATTGCTTGATTCTTATAAGGCACCTAAAACCGAATTAAAGACTCATATTAGAACTGCTTTTGAGTATATGACAAAAAATAGTTCAGTTATTAAGACATTTCTAAAATTGGATGATCATACTATTATGGCTAATCAAAAGATAAGAAATACTTTTATTACTCAATTTGAAGAATATGCTAAAGAGCATCCTCATCTATTTAAAAAAGATGATTATGTCCATTTTTATGCATGTTTATATGGTGCTAGTGCTATTGAAACTCTATATTGGTGGCTAAATGAAGGTATGAAAGATAATCGATATAATGAAGTAGAGAATATCATATATGATTGCTTAGAAAAAGGTATGAATAAAGCATTTTTTAAATAATACAATGAAAAAAATACATTTTAACATTACTATGTATTATAACGTCATCGATGTTAAAATACATAGTAATGTTAAATCAAAAATATTATTGCAATTATTTATCATTGAGTATATACTATGGTTAGTTGCCGCTAACTATGGGAGTTTTAATAAAATGCTTATTATTGAACTAATTATATTATGTTTATTATTCTTTTTAATATGTTATAAAAGTACTGGTAGTGATGATAAAAATATCAAAAGTTATGCTTCTTATCCCGATAAGGTACAAAAAAAGATTAAAGAAGATTCTTGTTTACAATCACAAATAAAAGAAACATCACCTATTATTTCTTTTATTTCAAATATCCTAGTATTTGGTGTTATATTGTTTGTCTTTGAATTCTTTATAAAAAGTAGTAGTTTTAAAGATAATTTTATGCATCTTATGATATTAGGTGAAGGGGTTAATGCTTTTGATTTTGTTGTGATTGATTTATTGTGGTGGAGAAATACACCTAGAATTAGATTCAAAAATATACAAGATAAAGCATTGTATCAAGATTCTAAAAAACACTTTATATCATTTATGAAAGGTATCGTATTATTTATCATTATTGCATTATTAGATGCTATTTTATTATCATTATTGTAGGAGGAAAAATGAAATTCTACCAGTTTGGAGAACAAAATAATAAGAGTATTATGCTTATACCAGGTACATGTTGTCATTGGAAAAGAACTTTTGGAGAAGTGATTCCATTATTAGAGAAAGATTATCATGTTTTATGTGTTTCTTTTAGTGGATTTGATGAAACAGAGGATTCAACTTATATCAGTACATTAGATGAAGTTCAAAAGATTGAACAATACATTCAAGAAAACTGTAATGGTAAGATTGATTTAGCCTATGGTTGTTCATTAGGTGGAAGTTTTGTGGCACAACTTATACAAAGAGAAAATATTCATATTGATAATGGTGTTATTGGTAGTTCTGATATGGATCAAGCAGGTGTTATAAGTGCAAAACTTCAATGTACGATAGTTGTACCATTTATATATAGTATACTTCAAAAAGGAAGAATACCTAAAATATTCCAAAAGAAAATAGATAAACGACATGATACTTATATCAACAAAATGATGGCTATGTTTGGTATGGGATCAAAGGATATGACATTTGTATCAAAGAAAAGTATTTATAATCAATTTTATACTGATTTAGTAACACCACTTAATGAAAATATTGATGTTAAAGATACTAACATTTATGTATTTTACGCCTTAAAAATGGGTAAGCAATACTTACAAAGATATCATCAATACTTTAAAAATCCTATTATCAAAGAATTTGACTTACAACATGAAGAATTATTGGTATGTTATCCTGAAAAATGGTGTGAAGAAATTAAAAAGATCTTTTAATTTCTTTTTTATCATATTGAGCTTTGTTATAATGTCCGTAAGACATCCTATAAAGAAGGTGAAAACATGATATTAGAAACTGATAGACTTATACTACGTCCTTGGAACAAAAATGATGCTGAAGATTTATATACATATGCTAAAGATCCTAATATTGGTCCTATAGCCGGTTGGTTACCGCATAAAAGTGTTGATGAAAGTTTAAATATTATTGAAAATGTTTTTGGTAAAGAATGCTATGCTGTATGTCTAAAGGATAATAAACCAATTGGTAGCATTGAATTAAAGCTTAATGGACATACAGACATGACTGATAGAGATGATGAATGTGAACTTGGTTATTGGATAGGTAAACCCTATTGGGGAAATGGTTATATTCCTGAAGCTGTAAATGAAATAGTACATTATGCTTTTGAAAATCTCAATATGAATATCATATGGTGTGGTCATTATGATGGTAATACTAAGTCACAACGTGTGAAAGAAAAGTGTGGTTTTTCTTATTATCGTACAACTGAGGATCTAGAAGTATTGGGTGAATTAAGAACAGGTCACACGTATATTCTTACAAAGGAACAATGGTTATCTAATCTAGATTAGATAAATCACGATTAGATAATAATAATCAAATGAAAACACCGTTTTCAAAATATAAGATATTCAAAAATATCTTTTGAAAACGATGTTTTTTTATACTTTCAAAATATTGCTTTAAAAATATTTATTTGATAAATTGTGTCTAAGAAGAAGATGGTGTTAACTTATTAGGATATACTATTTGGAGATGTATTGATTGTATATCTTTTACAACAGGTGAAGATTTAAGTGATTAAAGATAGAGAGAAACCACTATTTTTTGTTTGACACATATATACTAGTTAGCTACAATTAACTCAAGGAGGTAGCCTATGCTTACTACTATTATTTTATCAATTATTTTAATGATTTCCATATTTATTATGATATGGTCTGCAGTTGCTTTAATACAGCAAAAGAAGTTCTTTACGACTGCACCCAAAGATATACAAAAAGTTATTATTGAAAGAAACGAAAGATTTCAAGGTGCTCGATTATTAGGCTATGTTATTGCGCTTATATGTATGATTGCTTTTATAGGTGCTTTTATATATGGAGCATATGATGGAATAGTGCATCATTATACATTAATGATGTTTTTTATAAGGTTTATAATTATGCTTTATTTATATAAAGCATTTGATATAATTTTTTTAGACTGGTTTTTTACTTACAAAATCACATTTTTATCAACATTATTTTCCAGAAACCAAAGATTGTGAAGGTTTCCACAAATTTGGCTTTAATCGCAAGGAACAAATTAGAGAAATCATTATCTATCCTTTTATTGCCTTATTATTTGCATTAATCTGTAGTTTAATATAGGAGGACAAGCATCATGAATAGTAATAGAAATTTTGGGGAAAAAGCAGCTTTTATTTATACAAGATTTATGCATAGAAACGATTCTACTTATGAAGATATTTGTTGTATTATTGATAAGTATTTAGATGAAAATATGAATGTTTTAGAATTAGCCTGTGGCACAGGACAATTATCAAAATCCTTATACAACAAAGTAAATCATTATATTGCTACAGACTTTTCAATTAAAATGATACAACATGCTCAAAAAAAATAATCCACAAATAACATTTTCAATAGCTGATGCAACAAACTTACACTACAAAGATCAAACTTTTGATGTCGTTATAATTGCTAATGCTTTGCATATTATGCCTTATCCAGATATTACTTTAAAAGAAATACATCGTGTATTAAAACCAAACGGTTTAATCATTGCTCCTACATTTATATATGAACATAAATATCATATACAAATGTGGTTTTTAGAAAAAACAGGCTTTCATACTTACTACAAATGGAGTAGAATGGAATATATTCAATATATTTCATCACATGGTTTTAATGAAATTGAAAAATCAATTAATGAATGGTTCACCATTAGATGAATGTGTTTATATTGGAAGAAAGGAGCTATCATAAATGAATACAGCAGAAAAATATGGATTTTATGAAAGTGATTGGAGATTATTTAGACAAAAATTACCAGATTGGCAAGAAGATTATATGGATGGACTTACTAAGGAGTATGTACAACTATTATCTAACAAAGATAAACATTCATATGAAAAATTTTGGGAACTAGACAAAAGAATTAAAGCGGATAAAAGAAAAACTGGCGTACTTGCTCGTGATATAAGTAGATCTAATATGTTTTGGCTAATTCTTGATTTGTTGCATGATGGTGCTATTGGTATGAGTGATTTAGATGATTTTAGTGATCTATTCAAAAACGAACTCAACGATCTTTTAGCACCTTATAAATGGAAGCCAAAGCCTTGATAAAACTATAATAATTATTTAATACTTGTTATTATTAACATCTCATGGAACCTTATCAGTCACCTATCGGTCACCCTATCAGTCACCTTTACAGTCACC
>JAJQFG010000118.1:0-16471 GCA_021201315.1 Erysipelotrichaceae bacterium | reverse complement strand
ATCGGTCACCCTATCAGTCACCTTTACAGTCACCTTTACAGTCACCCTATAAATAATATGAATATAATATAGCTAATAAATATTCCTTACTATTTGCGTATTTTCCAATAACCTTTTTTGCTTGTGCTTATTCTTTCAATATAATTTAATTCTTTTAACTTTTTTATATTAATGGCAATTGTTTTTCTGCTCATATTAGATTTACTAGCCAATTCATTATATGTATAAGCAGGATCTTCGTTTAATAAATTTAATATTATCAACATTTTATCAGTAATATTATAATTTTCTGTATTGTTCTTTGTATAATTATCAATTACCAATTCTTTAGCTGCATCAAATTCTATCATAATATCCGATGGATTCACATGATATATAGGTAAAGGAAAATTGTTTTCCAAACAAGAATTACACATTTTCTCAATACCTCTACCCCATGATTCAATATGACCAGCCAAATAGAAAACATGTGCTATATTCGGATTATAAGGAATTGAAGAATGTTTTTCATAAAGGCTTTCTTTAGTCCAATTTTCGGGCAATCTGCCTACATTAGATATATACAGCTTATCATTATAAACACTAATTTGGACTGGAACACCTGACTCATAACGTTTATGAACGATAGCATTCAATATTGCTTCACGCATACTTTCTTCAGTTACAAAATATTGTTCAACTCTTTGTAAGCCATCATAAGATATTTTGGCTTTCATATACTTGAAATGAATAAGTTCAATTGCTTTATCAATTTGTTCAAATAACGAACCTCTTACCTCATCTTGATATAACAAATCTGCATCATTTTCAAAAAATCCAACTTTTATAAAAGCTCCTGTGAAATATCTTTCAGGATCTTTAGAAAATAACAATAAAGCTGCATTTGTCAAATATCCATTATTCATAAGATGAAGTTTATCAAGTAAAACGAGAGGTTCTTCTTCTAAAATAACAGAATCTATACGTTTCTTTCTAATTGCCAATTTTTTAAAATGGTCGATAGCACCTAAATCTAAATCATCTACTGAAACTTGAGGATGAGGCACATTATCCCACGTAGCACCACGTTTTCTTAAAATAAAGCTTTCTAATTCTACACCTGTTAATTTTTGTGTAGTACTACCACTACGATAATAATAATTTCCTTTACATGATATAGCGATTGGATAAGATGGTACATCAATTTCAAGATATTCTAATTTTTTATTTTTCAACAAATTGATATTAACAACTATTCCCATAGCATCTCTAATTTTATTAGGCAAAATTTCTAATAACTCTCTAAAATCATTGATTCCTAAAATATTACCACTATCATCAACACCTATATAAATCTTACCACCTTGATTATTCGCCATACCGCAAATGGTATTTAAAATATTATCTTTCCAAGTAGATTTCCATTCTATATTTTGATTATTCATTGTTCAACGTGCATACCTCCAATCTTATTAACATGTCCAATGTTTCTTATACTCATTATATCATAATATTTGCTTTATACAAACGCAATATTCGTGTTATTCAATTTATATATTGCCCTATTTTAACAAAATCATACAAGTTTAGTTAAATATCTAAAAAAATTCCTAGTAAACACTAGGAACTTTTATTCTACCATTGATTAAAATGTACACGATCCTCTTCAAATCTATCTTCAGGATCCTTATTGCTTAATAACTCTCCATCAGGATAACCAAAAGATATAATAGAATGAGGTATGATATCCTCAGGTAAATCAAATAATTCTCTTAAACCATTGACTCTATCCATTTGTGGATATGTTCCTAACCAAACAGAACCAATACCTAAATCAGTAGCTGCTAAAATCATATTCTCACAAGCAATACTACAATCAATAATCCAATAATCTTTTGCTAATTTAAAAGCTCTGCTCAAATCACCACAAACAAGTATTCCAACATTAGCCTCTTTTAATAATTGTGCTGGCTTGCCATTACAATCAGCCATCTTACTAAGCATTTCCTTATCTCTAACAACTATGAATGACCAATCCTTAGCATTTGTACAACTAGGAGCAGTCATACCTGCTAATAAAATTTCATGTAACTGTTCATCAGTTATTGGTTGATCTGTATACTTTCTTACACTTTTTCTATACTTAATCGCTTCTAATGTATTCATATATATCCTCACTTTCATTATGTATTATAACGCACTTTTTTTAATTTAACAAAATAATTACATAAATAAGATTGATGTATGCTATAATATCATTATAATTTTCGAGGGAGGTTTAAAAATGCCAGCAGGTTATACACATTTAGACTTTGGCAAAAAGGTATTAGCAAAACTTAATATAACTTTACAAGATCAAATAAAGCCTTATATAGATTATTACAATATTGGTGTTCATGGACCTGATATTTTATTCTATCATAAAGTATATGTAAAAACACGTGTCAATAAATTAGGTTCAGCTATGCATTATGAAGAAGCATATCCTTTCTTTTTAGAAGCTAAAAAGCTTATAAAAGAAAGTGTTAATCCTGATGCAGCATTGGTTTATATTCTAGGATTTATAACACATTTTACTTTAGATAGTACATGTCATCCTTATGTTTATCAAATACAAGATGAATTACATAAAACCCATAGTGAAATAGAATCAGAATTAGATAGAGAAATTATTGTAAGAAAAGGAAAAAATCCTTTAAGACAATCAATGACTGAACATTTATATCCTAGTCAAGAAGTCTATGAGGTTATTGCGCCTTTCTTCAATCTAACTGAAAAGGAAATCAACGAAACATTACATTGGATGATATTTTATTTGGATTGTTTAAGAGCACCAGGAAAAATAAAAAGAGGTTTTGTATTAGGAGTTATAAAGATAGCTGGAATGTATGATAAATATAGTGGATTATTGATTCAATATCAAAAAGATGCAACATTAACAAATGCAGTTAATGAATTGATTCATAAAGAAGAAAATGCTGTTGATTTAGCTGTTTCTTTGATTAATGAATTTATTGAGCATTTGGATGATGATTATTTAAATGAGAGGTTTAAGAGGAATTATGAGTAATTTAACAAAATTAGAGAAGTATTGGATATTGTATGATGTAGGTAATAGTGCTTTTACTTTAATGGTATCGACTATTGTACCTATATATTTTAATTATTTGGCAGGACTTGCGAGTATTAGTGAAACGGATTATTTAGCATATTGGGGATATGCTACTTCGCTTACAACATTAATAGTTGCTATTATTGGTCCTGTTCTTGGTACAATTGTGGATACAAAGGGATATAAAAAGCCTATATTTACAATTAGTATGATGGTTGGTGTGATTGGTTTGGCTATTCTATCTGTTCCAACTTCATGGATTGTTTTTTTAACAATCTTTGTGATTGCAAAGGTTGGTTACAGTGCTAGTTTGATATTTTATGATTCAATGTTATTAGATGTAACTACAGAAGAGAGAATGGATAATGTTTCTTCAGCTGGTTATGCTTGGGGATATATTGGTAGTTGTATTCCTTTTGTATTAGCTTTAGCTTTGGTATTGATGTATGATTCTATTGGTTTAAGTTTTAATGTGGCAATGGCGATAGCTTTCCTTATTAATGCTGTGTGGTGGTTAGGCATGACATTACCATTACTTAAAAACTATAAACAAAAACATTATGTTGATAGACCAGAACATCCTATTAAAGAAAGCTTTGGCAGATTAGCTCATTCACTTACTGAATTAAAAGAGGATAAAAAAGTCTTATTATTCTTAATCGCCTTTTTCTTCTATATTGATGGTGTTTATACGATTATTGATATGGCTACTGCTTATGGTAGTGCATTAGGCTTAGATACAACTGGTTTATTATTGGCTTTATTAACAACCCAAATTGTTGCTTTTCCATTTGCTTTATTATTTGGTTATTTATCTAAGAAATATAAAACTGATTTATTAATTCAAATATGTATTATTGCTTATACAGGTATTGCTTTATTTGCGATTCAATTGGATCAGCAATGGGAATTCTGGGTATTAGCAGTTTGTGTTGGTATGTTCCAAGGTGGTATTCAAGCTTTATCTCGTTCTTATTTTGCAAAAATTATTCCTGCTGAAAAATCTGGTGAATATTTTGGATTATTTGATATTTGTGGTAAAGGGGCATCTTTTTTAGGAACATCATTAGTAAGTATTGTTACACAGTTAACAGGACATATGAATTTGGGTGTTGGCGTTATTTCAGTGATGTTTATTATAGGGATATTCTTTTTTAGGCAACAAGCTAGAGTTGAGTGAATCAACTCTTTTTTTTATTATAAAATTTAGTATACAATAATATCTTGAGGAAATTGCTTATGAAAATGCCCATTTTGATAATATTGATGCTAATTTTCCATTTTCTAAAAATGATAATCTAGCAAGAGTTATGAATAGTATTGGTGAACTTTATCAAGAAACTACAAAAGATACTTTATCTCTTATTAATTATTATGATTATATTGAAGCAGTTAAAATCATGAAAAACTATCATAATATTTATGTTTTATCCATTGGTCAAACATTTAATGCTGGGAAAGTTTTCGCTGATAGAATGAATCGTATTGATAAAAATGTCATTGCTTCTGATAATTTCAATGAACAATTTTATTATTACTTACTCTGGCTCTACCCCTAGAACAATCTATATCGATAACATTGCCAAATCCAAATCAAAACTCATTCTAATCACAAGTGTAGGCGAAAATGAAATAAAGAAAAAAGCTGATGTTGTCTTACCAATGACAACAAGAGAAAAACTCTATACCAACATTGCAACCTATTCATCATTTATTTCAACTATGCTTATTTTAGATATGTTGTATAGCTGCTACTTTCAAGAAAACTTTGATGAAAATCTACAACATAAACGAGAAGTTACTAAAATATATGAACCGTTAAGAAGAGCTACAAACGAAGTCATGATAGAAGATTAAAACAGCGTTTTCAAAAAATGATATTTTCAAAAATGTCTTTTGAAAACGTTGTTTTTTAATACTCCTAAAATATTGTTTCAAAAAAATATATTTGATACATTACTAACAGGAGGAAGAAGTATAGAAATCATTTATCTTATTTTTATACCTGCTATAGTTGCAGGAATTGTTCAAGGTGTTACAGGTTTTGGTGCTGGCATTGTTATGATGATATTTATACCACTATTGTTTAATGTTACACAAAGTGCTGCAATATCAAGTTCTATATGTGTTGTATTATCTATAGCAATGGGTATTCGCTATCATAAATATATCAATTTTAAAAGTATTGTTTTACCAGCTATTTTCTATATAGCTATTAGTAGTATATCTATTGTATTTTCCAAAAGTGTTGATCAAGAGTTAATGAAAATTATATTAGGTTTATTTTTAATTGTTTTATCTATCTATTTCTTGTTTTTCAACAAGAATGAATTTGAAGCTAAAGGTATTATAGCTATTATATTTATTGCTATTTCTGGAGTATGTGATGGTTTATTTGGCATCGGTGGTCCTTTAATGGTTATTTATTTCCTCTCTCGTATCAAAGATCAAAAATCTTATTTAGGAACAATTCAATGTTTCTTTATGATTACAACTGCTTATAACACTGTATTTAGAATCATTAATCAAATCATATTACCATCACATATTCCTTATATATTAGTAGGTATGGTAGCCATTCTAATAGGTATGAAGGCGGCTAATATGATTGTTGATAAACTTAATCCTGATCTTATAAAGAAGATTACATATGTTGTGATAGGATTAAGTGGTTTAATTAATGTTGTTACAACTATTATGTAGATGTGGTTTGCCACATCTTTTTTATTTTTATCTTTCATACCAGTAGAAAATAGTATAAACTAATACCATAAAAAGGAGAACAACTTATGCCAATCAAATATCATAAATCATCAAAAACATTTCATCTATACAATAATGAAATAAGTTATATTTTTAAGATTTTAAAGAATAATCAATTAGGACAACTCTATTATGGTAAAGCTATTAAAGATAAAGATAACTATGATTACTTATTAGAAACATTCCCTAGAGGAATGAGCGTATGTACTTTTGAAAATGATTCATTATTTTCATTAGATCATATCAAACAAGAATATCCCGCATATGGTACAGGTGATATGCGCCATCCTGCCATTGATATCATATTAGAAAATGGAAGTCATATTGTTAATTTTGTGTACAAACAACATGAAATCATAGAAGGTAAACCTTCATTAGATAATCTGCCTGCTACTTATGTAGAAAATGATAATGAAGCTACAACACTTAGAATAACACTTTATGACGAAGTTATTGAAACCTATCTTATATTAAGTTATACCATCTATGAAAATAGAAACGTTATAACAAGAAATGCTTATATTAAAAATACTGGAAATCAAAAAATAACTATTAATCAAATCATGAGTATGTCTTTAGATTTACCTGATAAGGATTATGAAATGATTGAATTAACAGGAGCATGGGCTAGAGAGAGACATGTTAAAAGCAGAAAATTAGAACATGGTATTCAATCTGTCTATTCTTTAAGAGGCTGTTCTAGTAATGCTTTTAATCCTTTTATTGCTTTAAAGAGAGAGCATTGTGATGAATATCAAGGTGAGGTTTTGGGTTTTAGTTTGGTTTATAGCGGAAATTTTTTAGCTCAAGTAGAAGTAGATACATATGATGTATCTAGAGTAACTATGGGTATTCATCCGCATTGTTTTAGTTGGGAATTAAATCAAAATGAATCTTTTCAAACACCTGAAGTTGTGATGGTTTATAGTAATAATGGTTTAAATAGTATGTCACAGACATATCATAGCTTGTATCAAGAAAGATTATGCAGAGGAAAATATAGAGATTTAGAAAGACCTATATTAATTAATAATTGGGAAGCTACTTATTTTGATTTTGATGAAGATAAGATATTAGAGCTTGCTAGAAAGGCTAAAGAGTTAGGTATTGAGTTATTTGTCTTAGATGATGGATGGTTTGGTAAGAGAAATGATGATCATAGAGGATTAGGTGATTGGTATCCTAATTTAGAGAAAATTCCTAGTGGTATTAGTGGTTTGTCTAAAAAGATTAATGATTTAGGTATGAAGTTTGGTTTATGGGTAGAGTTAGAGATGGTGAATAAGGATTCTGATTTGTATAGAAATCATCCTGAATATACTTTAGAAACACCATATAGACATAGTAGTCATGGTAGAAATCAATATGTATTGGATTTTTCTAATGATGAGGTTGTCCAATATATTTATACAATGATATCTAAAGTTATAGAAGAATCTCATATTGATTATATTAAATGGGATATGAACCGTTGTATGAGTGAAGTGTATTCTTCATGTCATAGTTCTAATGATCAAGGTAAAGTAATGCATGAATATATATTAGGAGTATATCATTTATATGATAAACTGACTAAACAATTTCCTGACATTCTATTTGAATCATGTTCTAGTGGTGGTGCAAGATTTGATCCAGGCATGTTGTATTATGCACCACAATGCTGGACGAGTGATAATACCGATGCGATTGAAAGATTAAAGATTCAATATGGTACATCTCTAGTTTATCCTTTGTCTTCAATGGGTTCTCATGTATCTGCTATTCCAAATCATCAAGTGTGTAGAAACACATCATTAGACACAAGAGCTAATGTGGCTTATTTTGGTACTTTTGGTTATGAATTAGATGTAACTAAGTTATCTCAAGAGGAACAAGATACAATAAAGCAACAAGTTGAATTTATGAAAAAGTATCGTAGATTGATTCAATTTGGTACGTTTTATCGTTTAAAGAGTCCTTTTGAAGGTAATGAGACAATATGGATGGTAGTTGCAAAAGATCAATCAGAAGCATTGATTGGTTATTATCGTACTCTACAAGAAATTAATGTTGGTTATCGAAAAATCAAATTGTTAGGTTTAAATAAAGATTATCAATATCATGTATCATTATTAGATCAAGATTTGTATGGTGATGAATTGATGAATGTAGGTTTGATCACCAGTGATAGTTCTAGTAGTGATCATAATGATGAAAGTGATTATGTGTCACGTGTATATATTTTAAAGGCAAATTAAAACTGGAATTTTCATTCCAGTTTTATTATCTATTAACTGATGATGCAATTTTATGATATGTCCAACGTTTTCCTCTGATTGCAATTGACAATGCCATAATATTTTCAGGTAAAGCGACACCACACCAACCTGCATCACCAATATGTTGAATATCAATACCACAGCGTTTATTCGTTAAAGCAATCATACGAATAGTATCTTCATCACTACCTTCTTGTGATGTACCAATAGCACTTAATGATAAAGCACCTTTTGATTTAATCAACTGACAAGCTTTGGTAACCGTTTCTTCACTTAAACCTGGAACTGTATAAACTGCAGGCATCAAAATAATATCAGCTCCCGCATCAATAAATCTTTCAACACTATCCAAATCTACTAATGGCTCATCAACACCAGCTGAATGCATCTTTCCTGCAATAATTAAACCTCCAAAATATTCTTTAGCTGTCGCAATTGCTTTTTCAATAGATGCATTACTAACACCTGTACCAGGATTACCTGTTAAACAAATAAAATCAAAACCCAATTCCTTAGCTTTAACAAACGTTTCCTTCGTTGCATGTCTACCATGAGATATTTCTTTTCTATTTTCCATCATCTTAACATCTTCATCAATAGGTTCCAAATTACAACCTACAGGTCTTCCTATTAAATCCTTCAATAAACGAACAGGATCATCGCTATCAGGTAAACCATTAATATGTGGATTATCACAATCAAACACATTCAATAATACCATATCACTACCAAAAGCAACTGCTAATTCAGCATTAGTCACATCATTCAACAATGGTTGCGTCGCTACTACAGTCTCTGTCATTATCGTTCTACCTTCACTTGCTAAAATAGCTTGTTTTAATTCATTTTTTGTTAAATTCTTCATTTCACTTGCAGTACAATTGAGTAATCTTTTCATCATAAAACCTCCTAATATGATTATATCATTATTAGGTTTAATCTTGAATAATGGCTTTATAAAGAAATAAAAATTTGTTATAGTAATAGTAATGAGGAGAGTGATTGTGATGCCTATAGGTATATTAACTGATGTAGGAGCAGTTTTCATTGGAACGATTATAGGAGCAAGTATTAAAAAATTTATACCAAAATATTTATTAGGTGAATTACCTAAGGTTTTTGGTGTTTGTTCGGTATGTATAGGAATTATGTCATTGATTGGTGTGCAAACAATGTCTATGGTTATTATGGCTGTTATATGTGGTTTTGTGATTGGAGAATTGTTACATATTAATATCCATGTTTCTAAGGCTTTTTCTGCTGTATTAAAAAAAATTACCTTTTCATATTGAAGGTAATTATAATGATTATATGGAACTTTATTTACTTGTTGTATTGATGTTTTCAATGAGTGGGATGGGTTTGTTTGGAGCATTAAGTGAAGGAATGACTGGTGATTCATCTGTTTTGATGTCAAAAGCTGTTTTAGATTTCTTTAGTGCTGTGTTGTTTGGCGCTGCTTTAGGTTATGCCCAATCTTTAATTTGCATACCTCAGTTAGTGATATTAATGGGTTGTTTCTTTTTAGCTCAAGTCATTTCACCTTATTTAACAGATATTATGATTGCTGATTTTAAAGCTTGTGGTGGTGTTTTAACTATTATTACAGGGCTCAATGTAGCTAAAATTATAAAACTCAATGCCATTAATTTAGTACCTGCACTCATCATTGTTATGCCATTAGTTGGTCTTTATTGCATGATATAAGCCGAGACTTCTCTCGGCTATTTTATTTACTTAAATCTTGATTCACTCTTACTAAATCATCACGAATAGAAATATGTTGTGGACACATACGTTCACACTTACCACATTTTTGACAATGACTTGCTTTTGCATCATCCTTCATACTAGCATATCTACCTTTAAACTTATCTTCACCATAAATATAATAATTATTCCAATACTTAAAATTTGTAGGAATATCAATACCAAAAGGACAAGGCATACAATAACTACAACCTGTACAACCATTTTGAGTACGTTTATGTAATGTATCTGCAACCTTTTCAATCGCTTTTAATTCTTCATCATTCAAATTTGTATAATGATTAAAAGTATCCAAATTATCTTGAACCTGTTCTAATGTAGACATACCACTCAATATTACTTTCACACATGGAAGTGTACCTACATATCTTAAAGCCCATGAAGCTAATGACTTAGAATCATCATAATCTTTAAACATCTTTGTCACATCTTCAGGAAGATTAGCTAAACTACCACCTTTAATCGGCTCCATAACAACTAAGGGTATACCTAATTTTGTCAACAAATCAATACCTCTTTGTCCAGCCTGAATATGCATATCCATATAATTAATCTGTAATTGACAAAAATCCCAAGAATAACCTTTAATAATATCTTCAAACACTTCATACTCATCATGAAAACTAAAACCAATATATTTAATTTTACCTTCATTTCTTAACTCTTCACACACATCTAAAACATGATAATCTAATACCTTTTGCCATCTATCCTTATCCAAAGCATGAATCAAATAAAAATCTACATAATCCTTATTCAATCTTTGTAATTGTTCCTCGAAAATTTTTCTAACATCTTGCTGACTATGAACATTCCATATTGGCAGTTTTGTAGCTAAAGTATATTGATTTCTATCATATTTATTCAATACTTTTCCAACAAATGGTTCACTATCACCATTATGATATGGATAAGCTGTATCAATATAGGTCACACCATTATTAATAGCTGCATCTATCATATCCTCAGCTTCCACTTCATTAATACTACCATCTTCATTTGTAGGAAAACGCATGCATCCAAATCCCAACAAAGAATTTGTAACACCTAATTTTTCCATTAATCTTTTTTCCATCCTATTCACCTCATCGATATTATAGCATTTTTTATAGAGTGATGTTTAAATAATTTATATTCTACTTTTTTCTTCCATCAAGATTTTTTTAAAATATCATTTCCATGATATACTTAATTTGTAAGAAGAACAAAAATCTTTTTACAAATCTCCTTTATGTTTATACAATCAATCTTAACCCATGAAAATGCGATATGATATAAATATCGCATTTTCACTTTCATCATTTTTAAAAAAGGAAATTTTTTATACAATAACGTAATGAATGAAAGGAGGATGATTCCATTGCTGATATAAGATATAATAATTGAACAAAAAAATAATATAAGTAATTTCTCCATTCTTTTATTAGCAGTACTCATCATTGACTACTGCTAATTTTTTATAAACTTTTTATATATGATTATGATATAATCAGTTATATGAATGGAGATGAGAGATCATGACAACTCAAAGTTATTTATTTTTTCAATTTACAAATTCTGATATCAAATATTTTAAAAGAAATTTTAAGGATATTAAGATTCATTATGAAGGATTTAATTCAACTGATGAATTAATGAATAATATCCATGCAACTATTAATGAAGTAACATATTATCTAAACAAGGGTAATGATTTTTCCAGTAAAGAGAAGACTGAATTTTTAACTTCATTTAGTAAATTACTATTATTGCGTAATGAATTTGCACCCTATGTTGTTTATTTAAGTATTGATGAAATCAATCAAATTTATCGTGAAAATAATTATATATCAGTTGATGATAAACAATTTTATAGTATTACTAATAATCGTGAATTTACAGGTAATCAAAATAATACTGTATTCATTAAGAAAATACTTAAGCTTAGATCTAATCATACTTTCATTCCAACCTATACTTATGGAGAATATGATAATGATATATTCAATGAATCTAATAGCTTTACTGATTATTTAAAAGCCATTCATCTTACAACACTGCAAAATATCAATAACTTTGATGATTTAGTCGATTATTCGTCATTATGCCAGGCATCTTCAAAAAATAAATACATGAAATATTATTCACTATATAATTATGCAAATGATAATTATATAGCTCATTTAAATACTGATAAAAAAACAAATAAAGAACTTTATTATAATAAAGCATTATTTATACAACTCGTTAATACTTTAAATAAACAAATCCATGAGAATAAAACAAATAATAAATATACAAAAAATAGAATTGATGATCGTAATTATAATGGTTATTTAGTTTTTATGAATTATGATTGTAATCATATTCATTTAAGTAGTTATGAAGTTTATGATACTTTTTATACAATTATTAATGCTATTTATAATGTCACACGTGGTAAACTTCCGCAATCTCTTTATAAGCAGGATTTGTATTCAGCCGTTAATGGTAAAGATGAGGATATTAATTTTATAAAAAAGGTGGATGATGCCAATGAGAAAATGGCTTTTAGATATGGGTCAGATTTGAAATTGAGCTTTATTTTAAAAAATTGGTCCGATATTTCATTACCTATTCCTATTAAATTAAATGATGATTTATCTAATTATACTTATAGTGTCTATGCTCATATTCATTCAGAAATCAAAAATAACACATTTAAAACAAAAGAAGATTATAATGATGAATTAACTGATATGATGATGAATAAAACGACTGATATAAATAGTGGTGAAGATGATATTTTAAGTAATAAGTTTAATAAATATATCAAAGAAGTTGTTTTTGAAAAAGCCACACAAACAAATACTGTTAAAAATTTTGATAAAAACATTTTTATTGGTTTTAGCAAGAGCAATTATTCTTATCATGAATATGGTGCTTTAACATCTAGAAAAGAAGATATAATCAAAGAAATAAAAGTATCCTATATCAATCATGTTATTACATCATTCTATGAAGAATTAATTCATGATCGTATTTTAGAGAATAATAATACTGATATCATTATGGCGCAACTAGCTCGTTTAAATTATTTGTTTTATTTATATGATGAATCAAATAAAGATAATGAAGGAAAATTCAATTTTGATGATTTTAAAAGTGATACAAGAAATCAAATCAAGTATTATAGAGAACAATCTTTGAATCGTAATTTTTGTTGGTATTATTCTACATTAGATAATCAATCAAATAGAATGGATCTTAAAACATTTCAAGATGTTTCTAGTGATATGACTATTAATGATTATTATCATTTATTAAAAGATTATTTTACAAATATTATAAATCATGTTCAATCAGTTAAAAGACCTACAGGAGATGATTATTTAGGTATATCTAGATTGGATGTTAAGACTGGTTTAAGTGAGTTAGTTGAACATCAAAGTCTTTACTATGATATTAATGTATTTTATCGATTGGTTACTACATTGATGGTCGATATATATTACAAGGAGGGATAAAATGAACACTAAAAATAATACGCTAACTGATGAAGAATTAGATCAATTCATTGAAGCGTTAAATGCGTTTTTACCTACAGAAAATCAAATCTCATTTATGAATGAAATATTCCCGATTGTTAGAGCTAATCCTCAGTATACACAAAAAGTTGTTGAAGCTTTAAATCACCAAAAAAATGTAACTACTAAAATGAATGATGCTTTATCTTTTATAGCTGGTAAATGGGAGGAAACAACTCAAAGTATCGATAGTTTATTTCAAGTTCACGAATATGGCTATTTAGATTCTTTGTCTTTTTCTAGAGGAGAAGATGATGAATTAAATCAATATATTTATGTGGAATATAATGATTTGGATAATGAATTGTATGTTTATGCTAGAGAGGATATGAATTTTACTGTAGAGATTAATGGTATTGTGGTGATAGCTGATGAAATAGAGGCTAATATTTTTATTGCAGATTCTAATATTTTTATTTATAAAGAAGTTGAAGTAGAAGATGATATAAAAATATATTAAAGAGGTATATTATGTTTGATATTAAAATACTTGATAATATTATCGTATGTCTTAAAGATTTTGATGTTCATCATATTGATGAAGCAGAATTATCTAAACAACTTCATTGTTTCAATGAACTCATTAAAAATAATCATATTCAAAATATAGATGATCAAATAGCATTTATTATCAATAATTTATCTTCTATGTCCTCTTTATGTGAAAAATACAAACAATATACAACTGCTATATTGATGTATCAAAGCTTAGAAACCTATTATCATTCTATTAATGATATCAATAATGATATTTTTTATAGCAATAAACTTTCCACTATTTATATAAACCTATGTGATTTTAAAAATGCTCTTAAATATGGCGAAATAGCTTATCATAATAGTATACAAACACTTGATGAAGGACATCCTACAACATTATATTCACTCAATAATTTAGCTTTAATATATAGACAATTAGGTGATTATCAAAAGGCTATTGATTATGGAAAAATAGCATATGAAAATAATTTAAAAGTTTATGGTGATAAGCATCCTAATATTTTATTACCACTAAATAATTTAGCATCATTTTATATGGATTTAGGAGACTATCAGAATGTACTAAAATACAGTAAAAAATCTTATCTCATAAGTTTACAAATACTAGGTGAAATGAATTCATATACATTAACTGCTTTAAATCTTTTAGCATTATGTCATAAATATTTGGGTGATTTTGAAACTGCATTAAAATATGGTCAGAAAGTATATCAAAATAGTATTCAAATACTCGGTGAGATTCATCCTGATACATTATCATATTTACATAATCTTGCTTCCTATTATCGTGATTTAAAAGATTATTCTAATGCATTGAAGTATCAAGAAGAAGTTTATTATAAAAGAAAAGATATATTAGGTGATGATAATCTTTATACATTGGTTTCTTTGAATGGTTTAGCAGCCGTTTATCAGGAATTAGGAGACGAAGAATCAGCGATTTATTATGAAGCCAAAGTATATGAAAAATATAAAAAACTCTATGGTGAAGATCATCCTGATACAATAGCTTTATTAAACAATTTAGCAAGCATGTACTTAGATAATAATGATTATGATCATGGTTTAATATATGCTAAAGAAGCTTATATTAAAAACAAAGAAATTCTAGGAGATCATCATCCTAGAACATTAACATCATTATATAATCTTGGCGCCTGTTATAGCGGTTTAAACAAACCAGAAAAACAATATGACTGTTCAAAGACTTATTTAATCAATTTTATTAATTTATTAAATAATGTATCTCTTATTAATGATAAAAATGCTTTACGTCATTATTTAGATACTTTACAAACTGTTTATAAAAGCTTTGGTAAAAGTATTTATACCTATGCAATAAACCTTAGTGAGGATATTGATTTATTATTAAAGTATAAAAATATTATTTTTGATATTGAATTTATTAAAAGAAATAATGAAAAAATAAATGCAAATCTTTATAATAATGTCAGTTTAAACAATATACAATCAGTGTTAAAAAAAGAACATGCTATAATGGATTTTTATGATTATGATAATCGTTTAGATTTATTATTGATTACTAAATATAAATGTCAATTATATACATCTGTTGAATTTGGTACAATGATATTAAGTGATCTTTTTAAAGGCTTAGATATTGAACATATTTATATATGTCCAGATGGTGATTTATATAATATATCATTTGATGAATTATTGAGTGGATATGATATTAGTTATTTATCTTCAGCTAAGAGTTTACTTTGGCAAAATGATGATGTTTCTAATAATAGTAGCGTTTCGATTGTTTGTCCTGATTTTGATATTCATCAAAAGGTTTTTGTAGATGATAATGATGATTATACTAAAGGAAATGTTATGAATCATTTATATGGAGGGTTTATTGAAGAAAAGTATTTGAAAAAGAAAGTGATTAATTTACATGCTTACGAAAGACAAGAAGCCAATTATGATAATTTTCTTTCTATTAAAAGTCCTAGAATATTACATATTTCTACTCATGGTGGTTATAAAGATGATATTATAACAGATAATCCAACGGAAAAAGGAATTTTATATTTATCAGGTTATAATGATAAGCAAAAAGGATATTCAATAGATAATCGATATAATAAGGGTTATGTGAGTGCTAATGAAATACAATTTATGGATTTAAGAGGTACGGATTTGGTTGTTTTATCAGCATGTTCAACGGCTGTGGGAACTTCATTACCTGGTGAAGGTGTTTATGGATTAAGACGTGCTTTTGAATTAGCTGGAGCTAAGACAATATTGATGACACAAAGAGAGGTTGATGATTTTAATACAGCTATTTTTATAAAGATATATTTTGAAAAATATCATGGTGATAATCCTTATAAAGCTTTAAAGGAAACAAAGCGTTATCTTTTAGATTATGATGATTTAGGTATACAAAATGGGATTGTGGAATTAGAGTTACTAAAAGAAGATTTTATGGATGTTTTTAGTCAAAAGAATCATCAAATGAACAACATATCTTTAAAACCTTAACTTTTCACAAAAAATAACTAAATCATAAAATTTGAACTAAAACGAGA
>JAJQFG010000051.1 GCA_021201315.1 Erysipelotrichaceae bacterium | reverse complement strand
CTGGCTGTTAAACCAGCCACCAAAGAATATTCAAACATATATGAACTTCTTCTTGCATCCTTACCAATCACGATTCTTGCTTTATGATATCTTGAATAATACCATCCTAGATATCTTCCTACTTGATAAGCATGTTCTACTGTTAAATCTACATTGGCTTCGCCTCTAAAGCCATCTGTTCCAAAATATTTTCCCATTATCTATTAATCCTTTCATAAATCTATCTTAACCAAAAATTTTTATATATTTTATCATTTATTCGATTACCACTTGATTTTACTTCAAACTAGTCTTCGTCTCTACAAAAAAATTTATAATATTTGATTTATGTAATCTTAAATCTGTTTTATTTTCAGTAATATCAATTCTTAGAAACAATTTATAACTGTCTTCTTGGAAACAACTTTTCTAATTTCAACTTTTTTAATCTTCGAATCTAAAGTAATCAATAATCTTGCCCAAACTTTTTTTACCATCAAGTCCTAACAAATTTTGTCTTTCACATACTCATATTCATCATAGATATCATTTAAAAAATCTATAAATACCTTACATTGTTTTTTATAAAAATAATTGATTTCAACATTATTGAACATCATCCTTATCTCTCCACATTTCATTGATAAGATATCAATAACTTTCTTAATATTCAAATAGGAATTTCTTTTAATATTAATATTCTCTTATCTTATTTCCAATAAACTTAAAACTGTTAATGTTGATTCAATTTCTACATTATATTTTTGACATATTCTCATACTTTATTTTGGTTTACCTTAAGACTATTTTACTTGTTATAATTTTAATATAAAACAAAACCAACAAAGTAAATTGTTAGTACATTTACATATTCTTTTTACTCATATCAAAGATTGCGTATCATCTAACAACCCCTTAATAACTCATGTAAGTTGAGTACTACTTATACCATCCGTATGTGGAAGAAATAACACATCAACTTCTTTACAGGCAAGAATACATTTGATTTCTTCTCACCAAGAATCACTTTTCCAGTCTAACACAATAAAAATCGAATTAAAGTCGAATTTCTTCAAGGCAACCTCTTTATCAAGTATGTCTACTATCACAACTTTATCAATAGCCTTAATATTTGACACAATATAAGCTCTTTCACTCTCATTAATTAATGGTCTTTAATGCTTATATATCTCCATCAATGTATCTATTCCTACAATTAAATATTCACATTGCTTCTTAGCTTTATTTATAAGAATTAAATGACCTGTATAAAACATATCATACACACCTTGTGTATAACCAATTTTGTATTTTTTATGCTGAAACATCCACAAAAAATGTGGTAGTATTCAAAGTTACTTGTTATTCTCCTCTGGATGTTCACCAAGAATGTCTTTAATTACTCCTGTAAGTTGTGTACTTGAAATTCCATCAGTATGAGGGAGGTATATAATGTCAACACCTAAAGGTTTGAATTGTTCCTCATACTTATTCCATTGTGGTGTGCCTTCCCAGTCTGAGCCCACAAACATTTTATCAAAATAATATAACTCCCAGGCTTCCATTTTATTTTTATTTATTTGTGGTACTACTTTATCCACAAATTTTATTGATTCAACAATTTCAATTCTCTCATCATATGGAATTACAGGAGCTTTATGTTTTTCTTTCATGACTAATGCATCTGTGCTCACACCAACAATTAAATAATCACATTGTTCTTTTGCTCTTTTTATAATATTTAAATGACCTATATGAAACATATCATATACACCTGTAGTATAACCAATTATCTTTTTATTCATTTTAAAAATCAAATCCCCCTATTTAAAATTTTTTCTTTTATTACTTTATCATATCCCGACTTTCTTAAAATAAACATACATAAAGGAACAATAATAATAAGACTGACACCCCATCTTACAAATATAAAATTTATGCAAAATAGATCGATTATCGCAAATAAAAAAACAATACCTATATATATTCCTAACCATTTTATAGGTATTACAAAAAAATGTATTAATTTATATGAAATTATAATATGTAATATAAGATAGCATATATATGCAAATAAAGTCGTATATGCTGCGGCTATGAAGCCATATTTTTGAATAAATACATAATTTCCTATAACATCAATAAAAGCTGCAATCATCGTACCAAGCATTATATATGATGTTTTTCTTGTATAATATTCACTTTGAACAATAATACTATACAAAAAGAGAAAAAATGCATCTACAATCATTGGAATTGCTACATAAACACCTTGACTATATGACTCTCCCCCTAGAATATTAATTAGTTCAGGTGTCAGTGCCATCAGTCCAATAGCAGCAACTGTATATAATCCACTCACATATACCGCATTTTCTTGAATTTTTTTAATATTGCCTAAATTCATTTCATTAAAAAACCAAGTTCTCCATACAGTTGTTATTGAATCTGTAACAACTGTTAAGATTAATTTTATATTGCCTGCCAAACTATAAATACCCGCAGCACTATCACCCACATAATTGCGAATCATAATCCTATCTATTTGTGCTAAAATAACCTGTGATATTCCATGTGGTACGATAGGAAGACTAAACTTAACTGCAAAACTCCAATATGTTAAATTTACTTTTGGTTTTGCATTATGGAAAAAATATAATAATATAGTGATTGCTACAAGTGTAATACTTACAGTCGAACCAACAATTCTTCCATAAGCCTTATTATCTGAAAAAAGCGAAAACATGAGAGCCAATGAAAAAATAATATTACATAAAGAATTAATGAGAGATATAGAAATATATTTTTTATAAGAATATTGTAAACTCAATTTATTGTTGTATAGAGACAAAATGGCACTTGAAAAACTATAAATAACAAGAAGAATTATTGCATAATAATCAAAGTCTAAAATATTAGATATTTTAGCTCCAAAAACAAGTGAAATTATAAATAAAATTATAGCATTTATAATATATAACAGTGAGATAGACGAAGTATATTCATCTATTTTATTCTTAAATTCAATATTTGCACTTTGAATACTAGTATGCATTGCCAAACCAACAATAACTATGAGAATAGATTCATAAGATACAAAAACATTATATACTCCAAACTCTTCAGTAGTCATAATTCGACTAAACAAAGGAAGGGTAAGAAAACCAATTCCTTTTACTAGTACATTTCCAATCGTATATCCAAAACCTGCTTTGATGACATTGTTTTTAGTCTCCATTATAAATTACCACCTTCTTAAATATATATCCTAAAATAATCATTCTGTTGCACGTTTTATATCATTCCAGATTATTTCCATAGAATCTATATCATTCCAAAATCTATTTCTTACACTTTCATAATTAGAAAGTCGAGCACTTTCAGGTTTGAATATATATTTCTCTAATGCATCCGAAAGTTGCTCTATAGTATATAACTTTGGCCCACACATCACATCATCTGGATTAATTGCAAATCCTCTCGAACCTTTTTTATAATCATCATAATCTGGCACATAATATAAAACTGTTTTCTTATGATACATTGCATCATTAGCAACTGATGAATAATCTGTTACAAGCAAGGTAATATCAGGCATTATAACATTAATATCAAATTCAGAATTTAATGAAAGTACATTACCTACTAAATCATATGAAAGAATATTACTTGGATCGGCACTATGTGCTTTCTGAATCCATAAAATATTATTCTCAATCAGAGTACTTGAGATTTTATGTCCTATTTCATTAATATTTATTGGAGAGTTTTCAGAACGAAAAGTAGGTAAATATAAAACTATATAATCAAACTTTTTCATCATATTTTTTACAACTATTTCATTCTCGGTGAAACGAACACAAGCACAATTCCTAGGAAAATTGCTTTCTATATAATGATTTTTTGGTAACAAATATCTCATGTTTAGAAGATCAGTCTCTGATTTAGTTGTAGATAAATAATAACAATTATCCCAACCACCAGGTTCTACTATTAATCTAAAAAGCTTACAATGACACTGTAAATATTCTTTAATTTCACAAATAATAGGAGATCTCTCTCTTATTTTTTTATATTCATTACTAGAGCGTGCAACTCCCTTCATACCACCTACTCCATGCCACAAATTAATTTTAATAGCACCATAAGAATATTTACCTAATATATCACCTAAATAAATCCCTGAATCATGTGGAAAACTACATATAATATGATAACCTGCCTTCTTATGATAAAATAATGATTCTTTAGAATTTATCATATATGATTCGTATCCCATTGAAATAATTTGCGAACAAACTTCCTGTTTCCTGGTAACCCAAACAACATTAGTTAAACCAAATTTTTCTTTATTTTCCGATAAAAATTGAAACAGATATCTTGAATTATCACAAAATTTTTCTCCAGACCAGGCACCAAATAAAATTATAGATTTATCTCTTTTATAAAAAAAAGAGCATAATGCATAAAATATATTTGAAAATATACTAATTATTTTTTTTATTACTTTCATTGTAAATTCTCCTTTAACTAAATATCAAATAATTACACAAAAAATAATCATATTATTACTATTTACATATTAAAATTACTATTTAGTTACTTATCGTAAACCTATATTCATAAGGCATTGTTAATAACATACTCTATAAAATAAGATATTATGCAAATGTTTATCCAAACACAGAATTTAAACGATAAAAATCAAAATCATCTTTAAATTCAATATTAACATTTTTATTGTAAGCGTCAACGCTTGAAGCATCATTAATAAATACGCATTATAAAAGAAGGCA
>JAJQFG010000094.1 GCA_021201315.1 Erysipelotrichaceae bacterium | reverse complement strand
TGCCTTCTTTTATAATGCGTATTTATTAATGATGCTTCAAGCGTTGACGCTTACATTCAAATCCTTAATAAAGTCTTCGATAATTATAAACGTGATTTTGCCAATAACCTGAAAGAGATGATGTTTTAACACATTGATCTGCATATTGACCAGTAGTACCAGATCCACTACCAGAAGCATGAACAAAACTGCCTCCACCAATATAAATACCAACATGTTCAACACCACTGCCATAACTAAAAGTAATAATATCACCAGCTTGTAATTGATTTCTACTTATAGCTGTTCCACTACTTGCGTAACCGGAAGCAGATGAACGTCCGATACTAACACCCGCAGCATTACAAGCCCAATAAACTAAACCAGAACAATCAAAATAATTAGGACCAGATTGCCCCCACCAATAACGACAGCCTAATTTTGATAAAGCAGCTTGAGCTATTGAATTTCCAATAGTAGAACTGCCTGCAACATATGAACCTCCACTACTACTAGGCGCAAAACTAATTAAAGCATCTAAAGCCGCATCAACTTTCGCTTGTGCTTTAGAATATTCATCAGCAGCTTCTTGACTTTCAGCTAATTCTTGCTCTTGTTGTGCTTTCAGTTCTACATATGTATCTTGTAATTCCGTTAAAGTTTCTTGTTGTGTTTCTAAAGTAGCCTTGGCATTTTCTAATGATTCTTTTTGAATATCTAATTCTTCTCTTTCAGATACAAGTTCTTGAATAAGATTATTTTCATAAGATGTTATTTCATTAACTCCACTAAGACGAGAAAAAAATGTTGTAAAATCTTCAGAACCCCATAAAAAATCAACAATCCAATGAGAATTGTAAGTAGATTGCATAAGATAAAGTCGTTCGCCTAACTTATCTTCTTTTTCATCAATGCTATCTTGTAAAACTGAAATAGAATCTTCTAAATAAGAAATTTCTTCATTTTTTTCTTCAATTTCATTATCCAGTTCTGAAATCGAAATTTGAATTTCTTCCAAATTATCATTGGTTTCTTCAATTTGTTTTTCTAAATCACTTATTTGATCCTCATAATCCTTGTTTTTGTCACTTAAATACTCGTTAAATTCCTGGCATACTTTTTTGTTTGAACTAGATATATTAGATGAACATAGTTTAATATATTTAGCTTCATTACCTTCAAAATCAGTTGCTTTAATATTTGATGATGAAATTGTTAAAGCAAAAATAGAGCAAATTGCAAGAAAAGAAATACATATTTTTTTCAATTACATCACCTCGTTCATCATTATAACATAATTAGAGATAAAATCAAAAAATAGTATAATCATCAACACGACCATTTTTATAAGCATGAATAATTTCAAGAATTCTTTGACCAATACGTTCAAGCGATTCTTCAGTAGATCCACCAATATGAGGTGTATAAATAATGTTATTTAATTGTAATAGACGATGATTATAATTAACTGGCTCATTTTCTAAAACATCAATACCTGCACCTGCAATTTTATGATTTAATAAAGCGTCATAAAGATCATCTTCATTAATAATGGCGCCTCTAGAAGTATTAATAATATAAGCTGTAGATTTCATTAAAGATAAATAGTATGAATCTATTAAATGATAAGTATCATTATTTAAAGATAAACCAATAGAAATATAATCAGCTTTTTTAAAAACCTCTTCCATACTAGCACAATAACCAATATGAAGAGAATTAGCTTTCTCTAAAGATAATGAACGAGAATATCCTATGATATTCATGTGAAAACCATTTTGTAAAATTTGAGCTGTTTTTAATGCAATATTACCAACGCCTATCATTCCAAAAGTTTTATAAGATATTTCTTGTCCAGTAGAAAGTGCAACTTCATGAATTTTATTTGATATATAATCATTTTGTAATTGATAAGTATTTCTTGAAAGTGAAAGCATCATAGAAATAATGAGCTCACTGACACCTAATGCGTTAAGGTTGGGTGTATTACATAAATGAATATGTTTTTCTTTACAATATTTTGTATCAACATCATCATAACCACTACCATGAATGATGATTAGTTTTAGATTAGTACATTGATCAATAAAATCTTTATCTATTTTTAAATTGCGACTAATAATAATTTCACATTTACCTATATCATTAAAATTGTTAAATATTTCATTTTGACTATTTAATAATTTATATGTATCGTTATCAATTGGTTCACATAAGAAAATTTTCAAAATAATCACCTCATCAATATTATATACAAGTGATATAAGCATAGTCAAAAAGAAATTTGATAACATAGAATGAAGTGAGGAGGTGATGAAATGTTTGATGGTATTGATGTGTCACAATATCAAGGAGAAATAGATTGGGAAAAAGTCAAAGATCATATAGATTATGCTATATTGAGATGTGGTTATGGACAGGATATACCTGCACAAGATGATCCTACATTTAAAAGAAATGCAGATGAATGTAGAAGATTATCGATTCCATTTGGTGTATATTTATATTCTTATGCAACGGATGAGACAGCAGCTTTATCTGAAGCAAGACATATATTAAGATTGATTGAAGATTATAAATTAGATTATCCGGTTTATTTAGATTTGGAGGATCCACGTATTGGTAGACTTACAAATGAACAAATAGAAAAAAATTGTAGAGTTTGGGTTGATGAAATAGAAAAGAATAATTATTATGCAGGATTTTATGCTTCTTATTATTGGTGGACATCTAAACTTACAGGTGCATTATTTTCTAAATATACTAAATGGGTAGCACGTTATGCTGATCAATTAGGAGCTTCAGGTTATCAAATGTGGCAATTTACAGATAATGGATTTGTAGAGGGTATAAATGCACCTGTAGATAGGGATATAGCTTATGTTGATTTTTCAAAAGTTATAAATAATGAAAATAATACAAAATATAAAGTTGGAGATGAAGTATCTTTTGATCATGTCTATATTTCTTCAGATAGTACTATTCCACTGGTTCCATATAGAAATCGTGGTGTGATTACACGAATTGAAGCAGATGCTAAGAATCCATATCTAATTGGTGATGGATTGGGATGGGTTAATAATGAAAGTATTATTAGTAATGTGAACTATTTATCAAATCCTACTTATTATGGTCAATCATTTGTAGAAGCTTTAAAACAAATAAATTATGATTCTTCATTTGCATCCAGAAAGAAATTGGCACAAGCTAATGGAATAGATAATTATACAGGAAGCGCTAAACAAAATCTTGAATTATTACAATTATTAAAAATAGGACGTTTAAAACAATAGGTTTACCTATTGTTTTAATGTTTATACAATAATAAAATCACAAAAAATATCAAAAAATTAAAAATTGTATACAAAAATTATATTGTTCAATTATACTTTTTTAAAAGAAAAATAGATATTGTTTTTATTTTAATACAATAGTATAATACTCCTGTTTTAGGAGGATATTATGGTTTACGCTAAAAGTATCAAAGAAAAAACATGGAAAAAGGATTTGATGTCTTTTGTTTGTGTATGTATTGCTTCACTTATTATGTCAATGAATATAAAATCATTTGTAAGAGCTGCTGATTTAATTCCTGGTGGTTTTACTGGTTTATCTTTATTATTACAAAGAATTGCTTTACAATTTTTTAATTTATCACTGCCTTATTCAGTCATTAATATAACATTAAATGCAATTCCAGCATTTATAGGTTTTAAGATGATTGGTAAGAAGTTTACAAGTTATTCGGTGATGATGATTGTGTTGAATTCGTTTTTAGTTGATTTAGTACCAGTAACACCTATTACGTATGATCCATTATTGGTATCGGTTTTTGGAGGTATTTTAAATGGTACAGCTATTACGATTGCTTTACATGGACACGCTTCTAGTGGTGGAACGGATTTTATAGCTGTTTATTTGTCTAATAAGTTTAAGAAGTCATCATGGAGTATTGTATTTGGTATTAATGTTTGTATTTTGTTAACAGCTGGTTTCTTATTTGGATTTGAGGCTGCAATGTATTCAATTATTTTTCAATTTTGTTCAACGCAAATGATTGAAAGATTCCATCAAAAGGATCAAAAAGTTACATTATTTATTATTACTGATGATGCTTCACATATCGAAAATGAATTAACGGCTTATACACACCATGGTGTGACAAAAGTAGATGGACAAGGATGTTATTTAAAAGAAAATAAATATATGTTATATACTGTTATTGGTGCAGATGAAGTTAAAGATGTGACACACTTAGTAAAACAACTAGATCCACATGTGTTTATTAATGTTGTTAGATCAGAAGGAGTTACAGGAAATTTCTTTAGTGAGCCGATGGAATAAATAAAGCTCGTCATAGACGAGCTTTTAATGTTTCAATATGAATTTTATCTTCTTCAATGATTTGATTGAATATATCAATAATGATAGGCTCATCAAACATTGATAGTTGAGATTGCATAGTGTGAATTAATTTTGTTTCGTTATTAACCATATTTTCAATCATTTTGTGTAATGTTCTTGGATATATATTATAACCAGGTGACCAATATTGTAATAAATCATTTTGTATTTCCCAAAGTCTTGGATCAATACCTAATTGATAACACAAATCAGCTAAAAGTTCGATATGTTTAGTTTCTTCTTTATATAGTTTCCTAAAAACCTCTGATAATTCCAGGTTGTTTTCTTTGGTTACTATCATATTGTAGAAATAAAGAGAAACATTATTCATTTTAGAATTTAAGCCACCTATGTCTTTGAGTAAAAGTTTACCTGATTTAAGATTTGTATCTAATTTTTTTGTAGTATTTATCATAATAACCTCCATATATCATCATATGGAAATTTATATTATTTATTCAATATTTTTTCAAAAGCAATACGTGGATCACCTGATTTTAATGTAATGTCACCACAAAGTATAAAACCATTCTTTGTTAGAAAACGTTGCATAGATAAATTATCTTGATGTGTATCTATACGAATGCTATTAATGCCTTGTTTAAGACATTCTTCTACTGCAAAAGAAAGCAATTGTCCTGCTAAACCATGGCCTTTATAATTATTGTCAACTACTATACGATGAATTACTGCATAAGGCTGATTATAAGTTAACCATTGTCCATTAATAGAAGCGTAATTTTCATCGTTTTCTATTGCAAAGTACATCGTACCAATAATCTTATTATCATCTAAAACATAACTATTATTTCTTTTAATATCTTCTTGAATTTGTAATTTATCAGGATATCCATCTTGCCATTGATCAATATGATTATCTTTAAAATAAGCTTGTGCTTGATGAATAAGTGTCATAATATTTTCTATATCATTAATATTTGAATTTCTAATCATAGTATCACCTCGTCAAAATTATAACATTGTACTCTATAAAAAAACAAGTTATAATAAATCACAAAGGAGTGGTTTAATGATTTATCATTTTGTTAAGATAGGTATTTATATATTATCAATTGGTTTAGCTATGATTGCTTTAAGTTGTTTTAGATTTGATGAATCTATACATAAAGGAAAAGTTAGGGAGTTTTATTTGTTTTATATTATGGCGTCTATTGTATTAGGTTACTTATTTGCTTCGTTTATTATTGATTTTGGAAATTTAAGTTTTAGTTATTTATAAGAAATTTGAACATATAATATATTATGAAAACAATATATATAAAACTTATTTTTCTATGTATTTGTATTTTTATGATAAGTTGTATACATGAGAAAACAATATCCGATAAAGAGAGAAAAGAATATATTGTTGAAGTTAAAACTAATGAAGGTATATTAAATATAGAATTAGAAGTTTATTTAATAGGTGTAGTGGCTGGAGAAATGCCAGTTGATTTTGAAATTGAAGCTTTAAAAGCACAAGTGGTAGCTAGTAGAACCTTTGTATTATCTCGAAATCTAAGTGTTGATAATACTACCAATTCACAAGTTTACTTGGATAATGATACATTATTACAACAATGGGGTAATCAATATAATAATTATCTTGCTAAGATACAACAGGCTATTGATGAAACTTCGTATGAAGTAATGATGTATGATGGTCAATATGTTTCAGCTTTGTTTTTTTCTTGTAGTAATGGGCAGACTGTTAATAGTGAGGATTGTTTTACTGAAGAAGTTTCTTATCTTCAATCTGTAGATAGTCATTGGGATGAAAAATTAGATCCTAATTACATTCAAACAAAAACATTTAGCAAAAATGAACTTGCAACATTATTTCATGAAACTTTAAATGATATAAGTATTACAGCTTATACTGATAGTGGATATGTAAAAAGTGTTATAGTTAATGATACGACATATACAGGTAGAGAAATAAGAGAAATATTATCTTTGGCCTCTTCTTGTTTTAGCATTAAGCTGACTAGTGACGGTTATGTATTTACAACGTATGGAAGTGGACATGGTGTTGGAATGAGTCAATATGGAGCTCAAGGAATGGCTTTAGAAGGATATAGTTATGAAGATATTTTAAAACATTATTATCAAAATATTGAAATTAAAAGTATAGACTCGTGAGTTTTGTACATACTTAGTTTGAGGTGAAAGTATGTACAAAAAATCTATAAACATAAAGAAAATAGCTGTTATTACATTAGCATCAGTATTATTTTTAGGTGGTGTAGGTTTAATCCAAAAATTATTAGATGATACAAATAATGAATTTGAAGATGAATCAGTAGTTAAGGTAGAAGAAAATGATTCAAGCGTTGAATCTGAAGATTCTAATAATGAAGAAAAAGTTGATGAAACTTTAGCATCACCAGTTGAAGATGGTATAGGTATTGTAAGATATTATTACAATAAAGAAGATTCGAGTGAAAAGCAGGAACAATCATTAATATTATTTGAAGGCGTTTATCGACCAAATC
Organism: Erysipelotrichaceae bacterium; assembly: GCA_021201315.1. Lineage (GTDB taxonomy): Bacteria > Bacillota_I > Bacilli_A > Erysipelotrichales > Coprobacillaceae > JAJQDJ01. The sequence goes on along the minus strand of JAJQFG010000094.1, from coordinate 21,442 downwards.
AAGGTATTGATTATGCTAAAAGTGGTGAAACATTCAATGTTTTAGCAGCAACTAGTGGAACAATTACTAAAAAAACAAATGATGCTGTTTTAGGATGGGTTGTAACTATAACAACTAATGATGATATTCAAACCACCTATGAGTCTTTATCAGAAGTAAATGTAGAACTTAATCAGGAAGTTTCACAAGGTGATATTATAGGTATAAGTGGTGAAAATGTTTATGAGTCTGATTTAGGAAATCATTTGCATTTTATTTTACAAAAAGGGGATACAATGTATAATCCAGAAAATTTTATAGGTCAACCATTAATTAGCATATCTTAGATATGCTTTTTTATTTAAGCATTTATCTTGATTATTACGATAAAATTATTACAATAGTAGTTGCAAGTTTTGTTTGAGTTTATAAATATTTCATAAAATGATAATTGTAATGAAATATAACTTGATTATTATTATTTAAGTGTTAAAATAATTTGAACTTCATATATTGTTCATTTTTCAGTGTTAAATAAATAAAAATTATAGTTTGTTTGGGTATAAAAAGTGGGGTGTATATATGAGTAAATTTTTAGTTGGTATTGATGTAGGATCAACAACCACAAAAATTATGGCTATAGATGAAAATAAAAAAATATATTTTTCTGATTATCGCAGGCATAATGCTAATCAATTAAAAAGTATCTTTTTTGCTTTATCTTTATTAAAGAAAAAATTTAAAGATGAAGATATAGAAATAAAATTATGTTTAACGGGATCAGGTTCTAAATTGATTGCTGAATCATTAGGAGTATCTTACATTCAAGAAGTTGTCGCAAATTCATTAACTTTACAAGATAACTATGATAATGTTGGAACAGCTATCGAATTAGGTGGACAAGATGCTAAAATTATATTTTTCCATAAGGATGAAAATACAGGTTATTTAGATGTTTCAGATATGCGTATGAATGGGAGCTGTGCTGGAGGTACAGGTGCTTTTATTGATGAGGTAGCGTCTATTTTAAAAGTTAATATAGAAGATTTTAATACTTTAGCAAGCCAAGGTAATTGTGTTTATGATATATCTGGTAGATGTGGTGTCTATGCTAAAACAGATATACAGCCCTTATTAAATCAAGGTATTGCTAAAGAGGATTTAGCTTTATCATCTTTTCATGCAATAGCTAAACAAACCATTGGTGGCCTTGCACAAGGATTAGAAATTAAATCACCAGTTGTATTTGAAGGTGGACCTTTAACGTTTAATCCAAAGCTTATTGATGTGTTTAAAGAAAGATTACATTTAAGTGATGAAGATGTTATTATACCAGAAAGATCTGAATTGGTTGTTGCTTATGGAGCAGCTTTGTCTTTAATGACAATGTTTGAAGATAATGAATATCAGCCAATATCTTATTATAAAGAAAAAATATCAAATATTCATCATATTAAAGAAGAAGCACCACATACTTCTGAACCGTTTTTTAAAAATGATGAAGAAAAAAAGCAATTTTTAGATACTCATGCTTTAAAAACAATTGAACCAATAAAATATGATAAAAAAGAAATTAATGCTTTTCTAGGTATTGATTCAGGTAGTACAACCACAAAATTTGTATTAATAGATGAAGATGAAAATATTTTAGATTCATTTTATGCATCAAATGATGGTGAACCATTGATGGTTGCTAAAAAAGCATTGATTAATATGCGTGAAAAATATAAAAAATTAGGAATTAAGCTTCATATATTAGATGTAGGAACAACTGGATACGGAGAAACGTTATTTGCGAAAGCTTTTGGTTTAAAAACTCATCAAGTTGAAACGGTTGCGCATGTAAGAGCAGTAGAAAAATATGTAAAAGATGCAACTTTTGTATTAGATATTGGTGGTCAAGATATGAAGGCTATTTGGGTTGAAAATGGAACTATTACTAATATTGTTGTTAATGAAGCTTGTTCATCTGGTTGTGGTTCATTTTTGGAAAATTATGCTTCTTCATTGAATATTCCAGTTGAGCGAATTGCGGAAGCTGCTTTTGATTCTAAAGATCCTGCGGTTTTAGGTAGTAGATGTACTGTATTTATGAATAGTAGTATTATTACTGAACAAAGAAATGGTAAAAAGTCTGAAGATATTATGGCGGGTTTGTGTCGTTCTATTATTGCTAATGTCTTTACTAAAGTTATTCGTATTTCTAATTTGGATTCTTTAGGTGATCGTATTGTAGTACAAGGTGGAACATTTAAGAACGATGCCGTACTTTGTGCCTTGGAACAATATATCGGTAAGCCAGTTACCCGTGCGCCTTATCCTGAAATTATGGGAGCTATTGGTATTGCACTTATTACTAAGGAACAATATCAAGCAGATTGTCCTGAATTCGATTTGAATCAATTAGACAGTTTTGATTTTCAAAGAGAAGCTAATGTTATTTGTCCTTTCTGTAATAACCATTGTCATAGAACAGTTATACGTTTTTCTAATGGAAATTCATGGATTACCAACAATAGATGCGAAAATGGTGAAATCTTAGGTGATATCAAGGATGAAACTGTTAGGGCACAACTTAAAAAAAAAAATAAACAAAAAAATCAAACACCTAATTTATTTGATTATCGTGAAAAACTATTATTTAAAAATTATGATTATACACCGTTATTAAATAAAAATAATATAAAAATAGGCTTACCTAGAGTATTATCTTATTGGGATACAATGCCATTTTGGACAACATTTTTTAAAGCTTTAGGATTTGATGTTGTTTTATCTGATAAGAGTACAAGAGATATGTATGAAAATGGTTTACAAGCAGTATCATCAGATACAGTATGTTTTCCAGCTAAATTAGTCCATGGTCATATTAGGAATCTCAAAGATAAAAAAGTTGATCGTATTTTTATGCCTACAATTACAACAATTCCAAGTGAAAATACAGAAGAAACAAGTCAATCAATGTGTGCTATTGTTAAGGGATATCCAATGGTTATTAGAAATTCTGATAATCCTGAAAAATGGAATATTCAATATGATAATCCATTATTTCATTGGTATAGTGATAATGATAGGAATAGACAATTACCAGAGTATATGAAAAATACTTATGGTATTGATAAGAATATAACATTAAAGGCCATTGAACAAGCAGACAATGCTCAAAAGACATTTAGAAATGATTTATATAAAGAAGGTCAACGTGTTTTAAATATGGTTGAAAAAGAAAATAGATATGCTGTTATCTTAGCTTCAAGACCATATCAAAATGATGAACTTGTAAATCATAAATTACCAGATATGTTGATCAATATGGGTATACCTGTTTTAACAGCTGATTGTCTTGAAATGGCGAATTCTGTCGATTTAAGTCAAAGTCGTATTGATATTGTGAATAACTATCATGCAAGAATGTTATCTAATGCAATACTTGCAGCTACTAATGAACATTTACAATATATTCAAGTTGTAAGTTTTGGTTGTGGACATGATGCTTATTTATCTGATGAAATTATTAGATTAATGAAAGAAATATCTAATAAGAGTCCATTAGTATTGAAATTAGATGAAAGTGATATTCAAGGGCCATTACGTATTCGTGTAAGATCATTTATTGAAACAATATCACGTAAAGATAATCAATTAGATATTCATCAATTAAAAGATCCTTATCCTGTTAAACTCACTAAAGAAGACACGAAAACAAAAACTGTTTTAATGCCAAACACTTCACATGCATTTAGTCGTATTATGTCAGCAGCAATGGCGAAACAAGGTATTAAAGCTGTACCTTTGGAATATGGCAGAGAAAGAGCTATAGAACTAGGAAAACGTTATGTTCATAATGATATTTGTTTCCCAGCTCAAATTGTTATAGGAGAAGCTTTAGCAGCTTTAGAATCAGGTAAATATGATATACATAATACTGCTATTGCACAGGGAAAATATATCGGTGACTGTCGTTTAACCCATTATACAGCTTTAACACGTAAGGCTTTAGATGATGCAGGTTATAAAGATGTACCTATACTAACCAATGATGATGTGGATTATCATAATGTTCATCCTGGCTTTAAAATGAGTTTGGCTTCAGCTATGCGTATTGCATTTGCTTTACCAATGATTGATATATTAGAAGAATTATTAAGAAAAATAAGACCTTATGAATTAGTTGTAGGTAGTGCTAATGAAGCTTTTGAAAAAGCCATGGATTATTTGGTTGATGGATTAGAAAAACATGGTATTAATGGTGCTAAGAATGGGTTTAAGAAAGGTATCAAAGTTATGAAAGAAATACCTTATGATCGTAGTGAATTAAAACCTAGAGTATTGATTGTTGGAGAATATTTGTTAAATTTCCATCCAGGAGCTAATCATGATATAGAAGACTATTTAGAAAAGAATGGTTTTGAAATCATCGAGGCAAGAATGACGGATGTTATTAGAAAAACATACTTCTATCAAGATAGCCAAGATAAAGAATATCATATTGATAGACCAATAGATAAAAAAGTTTGGTATGCAGTTGCTAATAATGCTTTCAATGTAGCTCATCATTTAGCAGATAGTATTGCCAAAGAACATCCACTCTTTGAAAAAACTACAAGAATTCAAGATTTAACACATGATAGTGATCCTATTATTCATCATACATTCGATGCTGGTGAAGGAATATTAATACCTGGTGAAATACTTCATCATGCTAAACATGGATGTAAAAATTTCATTATCTTACAACCATTTGGATGCTTACCAAATCATGTAGTTGGTAGAGGTATCTCTAAGAAAATTAAGGAATTATATCCTGATGTTCAAGTATTACCTTTAGATTATGATCCAGATGTAAGTTTTGCGAATATTGAAAATAGATTACAAATGTTGATTATGAATGTCAAAAAAACTTAGAACTAACCTTGGTTAGTTCTTTTCTTATAACTTATGTTGTTGTAAAATAATAACAGGAGGAAGATTATGAATACATATTTAACATTTGATGTTGGAGGTAGTGCCATTAAATATGCACTTATCCAAGAAGATTTAAAAATTTTAGAAAAATCTAGTGTACCTACACCTATGGATACATTAGATAATTTTGTTGAAACTATAGGTGATATCTATGATAAATACAAAGATAATATTAAAGGTATAGCAATGAGTATGCCTGGTATTATTGATCCTAATAGAGGTTATCAATATACAGGAGGAGCATTACGTTATATTGCTAATTTGGATACTGTTACATTATTACAACAAAGATGTCCGATTAATATTACTATTGGTAATGATGCTAAATGTGCAGCTAATGCTGAAATTGGTTATGGAAGTTTGCAGGATATTGATGATGGTGCAGTTGTAATACTTGGAACAGGTATTGGTGGCTGTTTGATCAAGGATCATCAAGTACATACTGGTAAACATTTTAGTGCTGGAGAGTTTTCATTTATTAAAACAAATTATCATGATGCTCTAACTTGGAATAGTGCTTGGTGTACACGTAATGGTATTGATGGTTTGCTTGAAAGAGTACAGGAACAATTAGGAACTGATGAAAAATATACAGGTTTTGAAATCTTTGAGATGGCTAATAATGGTAACGAAAAAGTGATTGAAGGTATAATCAATTTGCTTTTGAGATAGCAACACAAATATTTAATGTTCATATTATTTTTGATTGTGAGAAGGTAGCTATTGGTGGAGGGATTAGTGCTCAACCACTATTGATTGAATTGATTCAAAAGAATTTAGATAACATATTTGCACATTTAGGATTTAATGTTTCTAAACCAGAAATAGTACCATGCCATTTTAGAAATGATGCTAATCTTATTGGTGCATTATATCAACATATACAAACATATAAAGAAAAGTAGAAACATCATGTTTCTACTTTAATATTTTCAGGGCATCTTTATAATTTTCTTCATTAAAATATCCATCAGTAATATGAACAAAATGATTTTCTAATTGATGTAAATCCATATCATCTAATGCAACATAATTATCTACATTGTTTAATCTTACATAATCTAAAATTTCAATAACTCGATGATAGGTAAACATAAATAATTGACTATCAGGTTCAATATGATATTGATCAGGATTGTCAACATTATTATAAAAATCAGTTTGACCTATAACATATTGATCTAAATCATGAATCTTTAATAATTTAATCATATAATCATATCCTAAAAAACGCCATCCTGTTGATAATACAATTCTAGCATCAGTTTGATGAATTAAAGTTTTTAAATAATCGATAGCTTCATTTTCCCAATCCAAACACAATGCAGCTACATCCATTTTATTCATATCATAATAATTATCATCATTAAATCTATCAACAACTTCTTTAACTACTTTATCTAAATCACAGCGAATACGATTAGTGTTATAAAATGGCTGCATAACACCATCAATATCTAAAAATATGACTTTCATTTGTTTATCACCCTTATCTTATTTTGATTAATATTTACGTTAATATAATTAAAAAATTCATTACTATTTTTCATCATATAATCTACAGTAAAGTTACCTTTGTTAGTTTTAATATTCGTTTTATTTGTAGCAGTATAATATTTAATCGATTTTATATCATTTAATGTTATTGTAAATCTTATTTTATTTCCTCTTTTAATAGTTAATATATCGTTTTCAACAATCACTATTCGTCTTGTAAGAGCTACTATAGCAATATAATATATTAAACATAAAATAAAACCACTAACAATAAATCCAATTACTTGATCCATATTACCTTGTATAAAATGAGCAATAGTAGGAACACACCATAGAGCTATAGCTACATAAAGAATTTTGAATAACGATTTATCAATTCCGTCAGGATATTTAACAATTAATTGATTCATTTTAATCACCTATAATGATTATATCAAAAAAGACAATATTTTTTAACAAATATTGTCTTAATTTCACTATCTACAGATTTCATCAATCCAAGCAAATAATTCATTCAAATCATAATCTCCACTATGAGGTGTATTCCATGGACTGGCATAATCAACATCAAATCCTCTATTCATTAAAGATAAAGCAAGCATTGCGGAAATAGATAATGATGTATCTCTATCAATACTACCATGTCTAATACGCCAATGTTTTGTTTTTATAGCATTTTCATCATCTAAATAATACATTGGATTCATCAATTTAATATATTCATTTTTTGTTTTAGTGCCATTTACTAAACTATGTTGATAACTATAATCAGTAAAATGTTGATTATGGAATTCTTCATTTTCAGGACTATGTAGTTCTAAATTATCAAAGGCTGGTGCATTTTTCATTCTTGTGATGTCTTTACAATAGGCTGAATAATCAATATCAACAATCTTATTATTTTCATATATTGCCCAGGAAATATTTTGTGCATGTGCCTTATTACCAGCATCAATCACTAAACTCTTTACATATTCTTTAAAAGTTCCATTACCATTTTCATCTAAAGTAAGTTGATTACCATTTTTATTTTTTAAATTCAAAGAATTGACATAGGCTGGAAATAATTTTTCTAAATCCTTGGATACTTGTATTTCATAATCTGTCATATCCTCATCAACCATTCTAAACGAAGGTCTACCACCTTCATTTTTCATATGCTTACGATGAACATTATAAATACCACTAAATTGCCATTCATAAGCCATATCCGCATGATCTAAATTGGTAATAGGACAGTAACATGATGCACCATAAATTGTATCATCTTCATCATATGCACCAATTTCATCTAAATACTTTTGATAATCATTATGATTTCCTGTCATACCAATTAAAGCAGATAAAGCACCACCAGCACTAGTACCATTGGTAATAATCTTTTCTACATCACCAGGTAATTCATCTTTTAAATTTTTAATAAATCTTACAGCAGCTTTATAATCCACAATAAATGCGGGAGCCAAACCATCTTCTACACCTCTACCTCTTATAAATGGTGATACCACTATATAACCATGATTTAAAGCAGCACTAATGGTATAATGTTGATTATCGGTTTCAGGAGTTTGTATTTCACCATAGCGATAACCACCAACAGCATTAGGCATAAATATAGGTGCATTATTCTTATTATATCCATTAATACTTTTACCTTCATAATAAGCAGTAGGTACATAAATATTTAATTTTTGCATATCATGTGTTGGTTTTTTAACATAAGTAATATTACTATATTCTCGATAAGTTATAGTTGAATCATTATATGTACAATTTTTAATTTCATATTCATTTAATTTCATTTCAATAGTTCCTCAATATCTTTCTTTACAACTTTCATAACTTCGTTCATTTCTTCATTTGTAATATGATCAATGTGTATGCCACATATACATGTCACAACGCATTGATACTTTAATACTGCTTTTTCAACATACATTCTTGCAACAACATCATCTTTATGGGTTAATCTAGTATAAGTATTCATTGTTACATGGGTTTTATTATCTTTAATATATGGTTCCCCTGTAACCACACTTCCAATATGTCCATTTTCATTTTGAACAAGGATAACTTTATCCTTTCCCATTGATTTTAATTCGCTTTTTATTTCTATTTTTCTCATATTACTCCTTTTTATGTTATACTAATATTAGGTGATAAATATGACAATTGATCAAATACAATATTTTTGTGCTATATGTCAATATAAGACATTTTCTAATGCGGCACTAGAATTACATATAACCCAATCTTCTTTATCTAAACATATGATAAAATTAGAAAATGAATTAGATATGATTCTATTTGATAGAAGTCATCGTCAAATAACATTAACTAAAGCTGGTGAACAATTCTATAAAGATGCTCTAATACTTCTTAAGGATTATAATCATATGATAAATCATTTAGATGTATTAAAAGATAATACACAAAATACAATAAGAATAGCTATGTTACCTATATTATCACAATACAATTTAGTAACAAAATTAGATAATTTCTCCTCTCTCTATCCTTCATATCATGTAGAAATAGATGAAATAGAAGAAAGAGATATACAAAATATATTAAATAATCAATATGATATGTATATTTTAAGAGGTCATATAGATTTACCTAACTATAAGAAAATACTTCTATACAAAGATAAATTGACTGCAGTAACATCTTATAAGCATCCACTTTCTTGCTATGATGAGGTTTCTATAATAGATTTTAAAAACAATGAAATACTATTACCACCACAATATACGACTATAGCTCATATAGCTTTAGAAGAATTTAAAACATTAGATTTTCATCCAACACATATAAGATATGGTAGATTAGAAACCATATTATCGTCACTTAAAGATTATAATGTAGCATTTGTAATGGAAAAAACATTGTCTATGTATCATTTATCTAATTTATGTATGCATACACTTCATGAAGAGGTTTATGGAAATATTTATTTATACTATTTACCATCTCGTAAATCTTGTATACAGAATTTCATTGCCATGTTTTAAAATCTTCTACCTGAATATCAAATGGAGATAATATTTTACCAATTAAATGTGTTTCCATGTCTTCAATTGTTTGAGGATGATTATAATAGGATAATACAGGTGGAATAATATATATATTACTTAATTTTGATAGATAAGAAAGATTATCTAAATGAATAGAAGATAATGGAGCTTCTCTTGTAACTAAGATAAGCTTTCTTTTTTCTTTAATCATTACATCTCCAGCTCTTAACAGTAAATTATCAGAATAACCATTTGCTAAACCGGCAACTGTTTTCATGGAACAAGGAACAATAATCATACCATCTACTTGAAAAGTTCCACTAGCAATAGCTGCTCCAATATTCGAGTAATCATAAACAACATCTGCTAAATTATAAAAATCATCAACAGTATGATCACATTCATAAGGAATAGTTATTAAAGCACTTTGACTCATCACTAAATGTATTTCAATATCATGTTTTTTTAATTCTTCTAACAAATGATAAGCCAAAGGCATTCCACTAGCACCAGATATACCAATAACAATTTTTTTCATTTTAATAATCCTTTAACCAATGAGTAGGATCTACTTCCTGAAATTTAGCTCTTTCAAAACGATCTTTTTGATCAAATGGAACAGTACAGTCGAATATAGCTTTACAAGCAACACCGCTTGCACGAATATGAGAGGAATAAGCAGGTTGATTAGATGGATCTAATGGATGACATTGAACACCAGGTATAGTAATTAAATCAGTATCTGCTTGGAATCTTGTTGTCATAGCCCACATGACATCTGACATATCAAATGGATCAACATCTTCATCAACTAAGAATACATGTTTTAATTCTGCAAAAGCACTAAAAGCAAGTAAAGCTGCTTGACGTTGGCGACCTTCGTCAGATGGAATAGATTTCTTAAATTGTAATACTGCTACATATTTTCCTCCACCACAAGATGCACAATAAACATTTAACAATTTACCAGGCATAGCCTTATCAATCATAGTAAGAATACTGGCTTCTGTAGGAATACCAGCCATTGAAACATGTTCTTCACTAGGGCCAATACATGTTTGCATAATAGGATTTTTTCTTGTAGTGACAGCTTTAACTTTAATAATAGGAAGTTCAGGATTAGCTGGACCACAATATCCAGGAAATTCAGGCATAGCTTTACCAGTATTTGAATTAATATCTTCTCTGATACGTTTATAAGGTAAAATTTCTCCCTCAATAACATATTCAGCATTCGCAATAGCTTTTTCATCGATTGTTAAACATTTGACTAATTCAACAGGTTTATTTCTAATAGCTCCAGCCACTTGTAATTCATCATAGCCAAGTGGTGTTGTTGGTGCTTCAAAACATGAACCAATTTCAATTGCTGGATCAACCCCAATACTGATAGAAATAGGTAAAGGTTCTCCTTTTGCTTCAGCTAATTCTCTAAAATAACCAATATGTCTAGCACCAGGTTGTAAGAATATAGATATTTCATCTTTTGATTGTAAACACATACGATGTATAGTTACATCGGATTCACCAGTATCAGGATTATGAGCATAACACATTCCTAAAGTGATATATGGTCCAGCATCTTCAGGTGTATTAGTAGGTGCAGGAATGAGTTTTCTAATATCAAAATCAGGATCATCTGCATAATATTTTAATTCTTGACATTTTGCTTGATCATTTGGAATAACTATTGGTGGTACAGGATTTTTAACAGAATCTTTTAATAAGAAGCCTAACTTCTTAGGATCACAATTAAGAATTTTTCCTACACGCTCACGACTAGCCATAACGCCAATAATAACTTTGGCATCTGGATGCCCTTTAACATTGTTAAAAATCATGGCTGGTCCTTTCTTTGTAGGTCTTTCAACAGTACCTCCAGCGCCAACATGACGATATACACCAGCTAACTCTCCCATAGGATCCACTTCCACATCAGTTTCCACTAATTGTCCATCTAATGAACGTAATAATTCAATAGTTGAACGTAAATCATTTACTTGATTTTCCATTTATTTCATCTCCTTAATTTTAGTTTATCATGTAAACAATTATTTCTACAATTCCAAATTTATATTTAACTATTCCAAAATGGAATATAAAATATTAATAAAATCTTAATAATTGATTCAAATAATTCTTTTATAATATAGATGTTTTAAATTGTATGAAAAAATGTTGAAATACAGTAAATATTTTTCTTGTATTTAATGTAAAAAATGATACAATAGAAATGCTTACGAAAAGGAGGTTTGTTTAATGTTCGGATCAAAAGAAATTGGTATTGACTTAGGAACTGCTAATATTTTGATTTATGTTAAAGGTGAAGGCATCGTTGTCAATGAACCATCAGTAGTGACTATTAATACCGAAACACAAAAACCCATCGCAGTAGGTGAAGAAGCAAGAGATATGCTTGGTAAGACACCAGGTAAATTCCAAGCTATTAGACCTTTAAAAGATGGTGTAATTGCAGATTTTCAAATTACAGAAATTTTATTAACTCACTTTATCAATAAATTAAACTTAAAAGGAGTTTTCTCTAGACCTACTATTTTGATTTGTTGTCCATCAAATATTACATCTATTGAAAAGAGTGCTATTATGGATGTGGCTCAAAGATGTGGTGCAAAAAGAGTATTTATTGAAGAAGAACCAAAAGTTGCAGCAATTGGTGCTGGTTTAGATATTTCTAAACCATCAGGAAATATGGTTGTTGACATTGGTGGAGGTACTACTGATGTTGCTGTATTATCATTAGGTGATATTGTTACTAGTACATCATTAAAGATTGCTGGTGATAAGATGGATTCAGAGATTATCAAATTTGTTAAGGATAAATATAAATTATTGATTGGTGATCGTACTGCTGAAGAAATCAAAATTGCTATTGGTAGTGCTTATGAAGCTAGTGCTGAGGACACAATGGATGTTAGAGGTAGAGATTTGGTAACAGGTTTACCTCATACAATTACTTTAAATGCTAAAGAAACTCAAGAAGCTTTAGAAGAAAGTTGTATGACAATTTTACTTGCTACTAAACAAGTGTTGGAACAAACACCACCTGAATTATCAGCTGATATTGTTAATAAAGGTATCTTCTTAACAGGTGGAGGAGCTTTATTACATAATCTAGATAAGTTTTTAGAAGAAGGTTTAGGAGTTCCTGTATTTGTTGCTGATAATGCATTAGATTGTGTTGCTGAAGGTTGCGGAGTTATGTTAGAAAATACTGATTATTTAAGATAATGCTATGCATTATCTTTTTTTAATTGTGTGATTTTTTTGTTTATTTGACTATTTTTTGTGACATTATTTCCATAATTTTTTTCTACAATGATTAAAGGAGGTATTGTCAATGGCCAAGAAAGTAAAACAAAAACCTAAAAAGGAAAAATGGTATAAAAGAATAAAATTAGAAGATGTTTTAAGTGTATTAGAAGTATTATTAAAGATTGCTAGTGCAATCACTATAGGTGTGATTGCTTATCAATTATTGAACAATGACTTTTTATCATTTATACATTTTGGTACAATCAATAATGTGCATTCAAGTTACTTATTTAGCACTATGAATAAAGGTAAAGAGTTATTAGTATTAGGTGCCTTTATAGTGACTGTATTATATATGTTCGTTTATCTTATTCAAATTAAACTTGATAGAAGACAACTTATAGATAAGATATATCTTATGATATTCTTTGCAGCATTAGTTGTATTCTTTGCTTATGTATTTGGTAGTGCAACAGCTACAACAGCACAAATGTCTATTACTATAGGTTCAATAATGTTCGTACAAAGATTCTATTTTATATTATTTTATATACCAATTATATATACATTTGCGATTGATTTTAAAAATACGTTTATGAAAAAGTAGATTGTAAATAATACAATCTACTTTTTTTGCTGTATAAATTGAATCTTTACACCATTTGGATCTTGAGTAAAGAAAAATTGTGTATGAGGGTTAGGTGAAATAATTTTACTTAGATTTATATTTTGGTTGCTTAATTGATCATATAAATTTTGTACATTGTTTGTAGCAAAACCTAAAGAAATTCCAGAACCATTATAAGATTCATTTAGATTTTCTACTAGTTCAATACATGTATCCTCTTTTGAATCAGCAAGGAAAACGATTCTTTGATTTGAATTTTTCATTCTTCTAATAATATTTAATCGAAGAACTGTTTGATAAAATTCAATTGATTTTTCTAAGTATTGAGTTTGAATTGTAACATGTACCATTTGCATATAGTTTTCACCTCCTATATCAATTATTATATATAAAACAGTTATATCATGTAGGTTAATTTTTCATAATAAAATAATACGGGCACATACCCGTATTATTTAGTCTGATAAGTCAGCACCATTAGATGCAATTACTTTTTTATACCAATAGAACGAATCTTTTCTATATCTATCCAAAGTCTTTAAATCAAATTCTTCTCTATCAACATAAATGAATCCATATCTCTTAACCATACCTTCATGTGTAGAGATTAAGTCAATAGCAGACCAAGGACAATATCCCATCATTTCACAACCATCAGTAATAGCTAATTGCATTTGTGAGATATGGTCTTGTAAATATTTAATTCTATATTGATCATGGACTTTACCATCTTCTGTTAATGTATCATAAGCACCTAAACCATTTTCTGTAACAATCATTGGTAAACGATATCTAGAATACATTTCTCTAATAGTAGCTCTAAATCCTTGTGGATCAATTTCCCAACCAAATTCAGTTGTTGGTAAATATGGATTCTTATAACCTTTGTAGAAACCAGCTTCACCACGTGTTGTTTGTTGATCTGCTCCAGGATCAGAAACTTCAGTTCCATCACTTGCTTCAACTGTACCTGTATTGTAATAGTTGAAACCGATGAAATCTGGATGACCATTCTTTAATGCTTCAGCATCTCCTTCAGCAAACTCAGGTGTAGCATCATTTTCTTCTAAATATGCCCATACTAAATTGTTATAAACACCATAAACAGCCATATCCAAATATAACCAGTTTCTAATAGCATTGTAATTTTGTGCAGCTAAAACATCTTCTGGCTTACAGCTTGCTGGATATACTAATGCAATATTTGGTGCAGGTCCAATCTTAGCATTTGGTAACATTTCATGACATAACGCCATTGCTTTGGCTTGTGCTACTAACATATGATGGTTTTGTTGATATGTTTCTTTTAAGACATTAGTGCATCCTTCAGGAATAGTCAATGTTCCAATAGTAGGACCAACCAATGTTAACATATTTTGTTCATTAATAGTTAACCAGTATTTTACACGATCACCAAAGTTTTCATACATTACTTTTGCAAAATTCAAGAACCAATCAACAGAATCTCTATTAGACCAAGAACCACGTTGATCCAATGCGGCAGGCATATCAAAATGAAACATTGTTACCAATGGTTCAATGTTGTATTTCAAACATTCATTAATAACGTTGTTGTAGTATTCAATACCTTTTGGATTAATAGCTCCTGTTCCTTCAGGAATAATTCTAGACCAAGAAATAGAAAAACGATATGTCTTGAATCCCATTTCAGCCATTAAAGCAATATCTTCTTTATATCTATGATATTGATCGGCACAGACTGTTAAATCAGAAGTTCCTTCAGGAACTTTTTTAACATCCTGACATGATGGTCCTTTACCATCTTCTAAATTAGCACCTTCTACTTGATAAGCACTCGTACTTGCTCCCCAAAGAAAATTATCAGGGAATGGTTTTAAAGTTTTGTGTAACATTATTTATTTCCTCCTCGTATAAACTTATTATAAATAATAAAGAGAATTCATTCAACGAAATCTCTAAAATTGACGAATTTTTGTCATTAATCTGATAAATCAGCGCCATTAGATGCAATAACTTTCTTATACCAATAGAACGAATCTTTTCTATATCTATTCAATGTCTTTAAATCAAATTCTTCTCTATCAACATAAATAAAGCCATATCTCTTAACCATACCTTCATGTGTAGAAATTAAATCAATAGCTGACCAAGGACAATATCCCATCATTTCAGCACCATCAGTAATAGCTAATTGAATTTGTTCAATATGCTTTCTTAAATATTCAATTCTATATGGATCATGAACTTTACTATCATCTGTTAACTTATCATAAGCACCTATTCCATTTTCAGTCACAATCATTGGTAAACGATATCTTGAATACATTTCTCTAATAGTAGCTCTAAATCCTTGTGGATCAATTTCCCAACCAAAATCTGTATGAGGTAAATTGTGATTAGCTGCACCGACATAAACACCTTTTTCCATTTTTGTCTTTTGTTGATCATGACCATATGTATCTTTGGCATCTTCACCACACCAGGCAACAGTTGCAGTAGAATAATAATTAAAACCAATAAAATCAGGATGCCCATTCGCTAATACTTCCATATCTCCATTTTCAATGATTGGTGTTGCATCTCTTTCTTCCATAAAAGCCCAAGCTAAGTTATTGTATTTTCCATATACAGCCATATCTAAATACAACCAATTTCTAACAGCATTGAGGTTTTGAGCGGCTAAGATATCTTCTGGCTTACAGCTTGCTGGATAAGCTAATGAAATATTTGGTGCAGGTCCAATCTTACCATTTTCAACCATTTCATGACATAATGCCATAGCTTTAGCTTGCGCTACTAACATATGGTGATTTTGTTGATATAAATTCTTATACTTTTCTGGTCCAGTTAAAGTTGTTGTACCAATAGTATCACCAGTTAGAATCAACATGTTTTGCTCATTAATTGTTAACCAGTATTTAACTCTATCACCAAAATTTTCAAACATTACTTTCGCAAAATTAGCAAACCAATCAATAGAATCACGATTAAACCAACCACCTTTTTCTTCTAAAGCTTGTGGTAAATCAAAATGAAACATTGTCACTAATGGAATAATATCATACTTTAAACATTCATTAATAACATTATTATAGAATTCAATACCTTTAGGATTCACTTCACCAATACCCTTAGGTAGTATTCTAGACCATGAAATAGAAAAACGATAAACTTTAAAGCCCATTTCAGCCATTAAAGCAATATCTTCCTTATATCTGTGATAATGATCAGCACAAACAGTTAAATCTGAAGTTCCTTCTGGAACTTTTTTAACATCTTGTACAGATGGTCCTTTACCATCTTCTAAATTTGCTCCCTCTACTTGATAAGCGCTTGTACTTGCTCCCCAAAGAAAATCATCAGGAAATGGTTTTAATTTCTTATGTAACATCTTATATCCTCCTCGTTATATATTTATTATACATGAAAAAATAAAACATTTTTATTAAAAGAGTATTTAATATTTTCAAAATTATATTTTTCTTAATCTTAACTTTCAGATTTTGTAAATAATAGACAATTTTATACTTATTTGATAAAATACCATGCGAGGTGAACAGTATGGGACAAAAAAAGTATTTCTTTTTTGATATAGACGGGACATTAGCAGTAGGAACTCCTGGACAACAATATATTCCTGAGTCTACTAAAATAGCATTACAGAAATTATCAGATGCAGGACATTTTTTAGCTATTGCTACAGGTAGAAGCTATGCTATGGCAAAAGAAAATATGACAAATTTAGGTTTTCATAATATGGTGAGTGATGGTGGTAATGGTATCGCTATTAATGATGAACTTATGGATATAGAACCTTTAGATTATAATAAATGTATTGCTTTAATTAATGAATGTAAAGAAAAAGACTATATTTGGGCATTTTCTCCTGATAATAAAACCAGAAGATTAGCACCTGATCATAGATTCTATGATTTTACACATGATGTTTATATGGATACAGTTGTTAAGGAAGACTTGAATCCATTGGATTATGATAAAATATATAAAGTCTATATAGCTTGTTTTGCACCAGCAGAACAACAGTTAGAGACTTTGAAAGATTTACCTTGGTGTCGTTTTTATAAGGAATATTTGTTTGTGGAACCTGGTGATAAATCTAAAGGTGTTAAAAAAATGGTGGATTATTTTCATGGTGATTATAAGGACGTTGTTGTCTTTGGAGATGAGAAGAATGATTTATCAATGTTTTGTGATGAATGGACATCTATCGCAATGGGTAATGCAATAGATGAACTAAAAGCAAAAGCAACTTATGTGACAAGTGATGCAGACAAGGATGGTATTTATAATGCTTGTAAATACTTTGGATGGATCTCATGAAAATAGTATTTTTTGATATAGATGGTTCAATCTATTCTTATGCCTTAGGTGGAATTACCCAAAATGTAAAAGAGGCTATTGATGAAGCAAGACAAAAAGGAATACTTTGTTTTGTGGCTAGTGGTAGACCTTATGGTTTTATCGCACAAAATGTCAAAGATATTGGTTTTGATGGTTATGTGTTGTCTAATGGGGCACAATTAACTTATCAAAATAAAAATCTAAAAGTTAGATATCTTAATCATATATATCTTAAAGAATTATGTAAGAAACTAAGAGAAAAGCATATTGAATATACATTATTAACACCAAAGGCTTGTTATATTAGAAGAGGATATACAACATTGTTAGAATTTTATTCTAAGTGTAATATTGATTTTGAAAACTTTATTTTTGATTATGGCGAGGAAGAAATTATCGAACAAACTATCAAAGTAGAAGCTTGGGTAAAAAATGAAGATGAATATCAATATGTCGTATCTAACTTACAACATTTCTCTCATGAACTTCATCCTGATAACCACAGTATGGAGATTTATTCTCCTACAGTTTCTAAAGCAACAGGCATATTAGATGTATTAGATTTATTAGATATTGATGTTAGTGATAGTTATTGTTTTGGCGATGGACCTAATGATGTGGAAATGTTTGAAACAGTTGGACATCCTATCGCTATGGGAAATGCTATAGATATTATTAAAGAAAAAGCAGAAATTGTTTGTCCATCAATTGAAGAAGATGGTGTGGCTGTACAACTAAAGAAGATGTTTTAAAAAGACTTTGTCAATTTGACAAAGTCTTTTTGCATTATGATTGACTACAACTAGCAAGTAAAGTAAGAAAAGCAGCTAATATAATTAAATATGTCAATATAGTTTTATAAGTTTTTGTTCTTTGTATAAGATACATATCATCTTGCTCATTATAGTAAGATATAATAATTTCCGAAGGAGAACCGAATTGTTCAACGATTTCATCATAAGTTATATTTTGATGATTAATATTGCATATTATTTTTTCCATAAAACGTTTTTCTCTTGTGCCATATATAGGAAATAAAAGTTTACAATCATTAATATATCTTTTTAAATCCTTACTCATTGTTAAAGTTTCTCTAAAACCACATAATGGCATAATAACAAAAAAATCATCAATAATATCTTTAATCATATTTTTCCTCCATAAACTCTTTAATCATATTTTGCATCTCATCATACTCTTGATAAAGCTGATGAAGGTATTCCTTACCACTATCTTCTAAATGATAGTAAACACGTGTTAAACGTTTTCCAACTAACTTAGACCATCCAGAAATATAACCTGCATCCTCTAATCTATATAAAATAGGATACATTGTTCCCTCCTTAACCGTTATCTTTCCATTGGTTCTTTCGCTTAATATTTGTGTAATCTCATATCCATAACAATCTTTTTCTTCTAATATCTTTAAGAAAAGCATCTCTATCTTAAAAAAACTATTAATTTTAGCCATAAAGCACCTCATTAACATTACATTATCATAAGTATTTATTTTAATCAATACCTAGATAACATAGGTAATAGTTGACATTCATATTTATTTTGATAAAATATAATTAAAGGAGGTCAATCATATGATTAATTTAAAACATATAAATTTGAATTTTGATAATAATGTGCTATTTGATGATGCTGATATTTTTATTCCTGATATTGGTTTTGTATCGATATTTGGGCATAGTGGTGTTGGGAAAACAACGCTACTAAAGATTATTATTGATCAATTAGATGTAAATAACATAGAGATAATAGAAATGATTGATAGAAATGAAATATTTTATGTCGATCAGTTCGCAACACTTTACAACAATATGAGTATTGAAAATCATTTTAAGTTAGTATCAGAAGTATATTGTGTTGATTATAATAAAGATAATATAAAGGATATACTCAATGATGTAGGCCTAGAATACATTTCAATAGATAAACTTGTTAAAACATTGTCGGTGGGTGAAAGAAAAAGACTGTCTATTGCTTTAGCTATTAGTGTTGATCCAAGATTATTAGTCATTGATGAGCCAACATCATCCATTGACTACGATACAAAGCTATCATTATTGAATTTATTAAAAGAAATATCCAAAGAAAGATGTGTTCTTATCACAAGTCATGAAACGGATTTTAATGAAATGTTTGATATGATTTATAGAATTAAAGATTGTAAAATCGTTCAAGAAAAAGAAACTGTTATTTCTATAACAACTCAACAATATGAAAGAAAAGAAATTAAACCAAATCTAAAACAAATATCAAAATATAAATCTAAAAAAGATAAAAGATCATTATTTATATTATTTGTAGTCATTGTGATTGTATTAAACATGATTTCATTTCAACAAATGAGTTTATATTTTACTTATCAAAATACAAAACATTTAACAGAATCTATGACAGACAATTCAATTTATTTTACTTTTCATAGAATAGATACAGAACTTATATCAACGGATTATGATTTAAATAGTTATACAAATTTCGGTGCAATTATAGATTCTGATAGTATAGAAGAAATATCACAATTAGATCATGTATTAGAAGTGAAACCTTACTATCAATTAAGGACAACACATTATGATTATTTACGTATATATGACGAAACAACATCATCAGTGAAAATTTATGATAGTGATAATAATATCATAAATACATTAACATTATATGGAGATGCTATGAGTTCACAAACTCCAGCTGTAGTAGCGTATTATGAAAATCAAAATATCACAATTAACGGTGAAAAATTAGATGGTAACTATATTGATGAAACAACAGCTGAACAATTTGGATTAACACAAGATGATTTTGATAATCCTATTACTATGACAATGGAAGTAAGTATGCCTCTTTGTAATATTTATTGTCCATCTTGTCAAGCAGGATATTCTGTCAATGGTTCATGGAATATTGAAACTGATCCTGTATATTACGTACCATTTAGTGAAATTGTATATGATAAAAAGGAAATAACAATTGAAATTGAAGGTATCATAACAGATGAAGATTTTGAAGATTATTATAATCTTGATTGTGAAGGCTTAATATATGTTAATTATGAAGAATTACAAAGTATCATTAATGAAAATACTACTACGGATATTTCTGGATATGATATTACTTTATATGATGAGTTAGATGAAGTAGTTATGGATTATACACCATCCAATTACATAGTCTTAGTTGATTCTATTGATAATTTAGATGATGTCATTAATGAAATTGAAAATACGAATTCTAGGATTACAACTTATTCACCATATTCTTATTTAGATGAAATGACATCTTTAAGAGCTTCAAGCTTTAATAATAATATTCTATTGACTATTGTTTATACATTGATTGCTATAGTAATCATTATTATCCTGTTATATCGTTATAATTCTAGTCAAAAAAATAAAATCATATTTTATTCAAATATAGGGCTCAACAAAAATGAAATATTTAAAATTCTTGAATATGATATAGCAACCATATTAAGACCTTTTATTATAATTAATCTGTTATTCTTTATGATTGAAATGTTTTATGAAGGAGAGTTTTATGGATATGATCAATTGTTATTAGTTGGTATATTTATAATTATGAGTGTTTTAATTGCTTTCATTATTAATTGTATTAATAGGTTTATATTAAAGAGAATTATTCATGAGTAAGAAAAAATTGAAGGTAAAAATATATGATAGAAATAAAAAATTTAAATATCACTTATGATAGACCAATCTTTAAT
>JAJQFG010000019.1 GCA_021201315.1 Erysipelotrichaceae bacterium | reverse complement strand
ATTAAAGATTGGTCTATCATAAGTGATATTTAAATTTTTTATTTCTATCATATATATTTCTCCCAAAATTATAAACATGTTTTAATCATGAATTACATTCTTCAATATAAACTTATTTATGCAATAAATTATTCCTGCTACAACTAAACTCACCATCACAAATGTTAGTAATATAAACCATTGCCCCATACTATAAAGAATACCTTCATACATCATTTGAAATATCAATAATACTATATTAACGATTATAAAAGGTAATAGTATTTTTCGAATATCATATTCTAATATCTTATGAATTTCATTCTTATTCAATCCTAGATTGTAATAAAGAATTATTTTATTCTTTTGTCCCATATTATAACGATATAGCATAATTATGATTACTATTAAAGCTATCAATGCATAAACAACAGTTAAAATGATATTATTTGTGAAATTTGCTGTTTTTAAATCAGCAATCTCATTAACATAAGCATATGGTGTAAAAGTCAGTATTTTTGAATTCAGGTTTTCTACATCAGAAGCTACTTCATCTAAATTATCAACTGAATCTACTAAAACAATATAATTGGAAGGTACATAGTCAACAACAACTTCATCTAAATCATCATATAAATTAATAGCTTCTTCTCTAATATCAGTTGATAAATTATCACTAACTATTTGACTTAATTCTTCATAATTCATATATATTGATCCATAATTATTTGTAATATAATAATTGGTATAATCTGATTCAGATAAGATACCATCGATTTGAATAGTTATTTCTTTTTTATCATATAAGATATCATTAACTCTTAAATCATATGATATATCCTGTGGCTTATTGTCTTCGAAATATGTAATAGTATCATTTCTGCTAAGCATACATACAGGTATTCCAACTTCTAAAGTGATTGTAATAGGATATTCAAAATCAATATCATTTAATCCAAATTGTTTTGCCGTGCTCTCATCAATATAGTTACCTTCAAGTTTTTCTCCATTACATAATATATTTTGATTGTCATAATAGGGCATAATAGCAGGAGTTTGGGATGAATACCCATCTAATGAAAGAGAATTAATCATGTATCCATCTGAATTATATATTTTCACATTAGAAGCATAAGTATCTATATCATCATATCTTGTAAAATAACCTGTTGTACATAATTGATAATTCGGCTTTACATCTAATACATGTTCTATGTCAGATATGTTATTAATAGTCTCTATGTCTGTAATTGCGTAAGATTCATAGAATCCTATATACTCCCAGTCTATAGGTAAGAGATCTCTATCTATATTTTCAAATATAAAATACAAAGAATTATCTGTCATTGATTCTGTTAAAGAATTAGCTATTTGACTATTAAAATATAAAGCAATCTGTCGATAAGAAATCATATTGAGTATAATGACAATGACTACAAATAATATAAATAATGATCTTTTATCTTTTTTAGATTTATATTTTGATATTTGTTTTAGATTTAGTTTAGTTTCATTTCTTTCATATTGTTGAGTTGTTATAGAAACACCAGTTTCTTTTTCTTGAATGATTTTATTATCTTCAATTCTATAAATAACATCAAACATATCATTAAAATCAGTTTCATGACTTGTAATGAGAACACATCTATCTTTAGAAAGCTCTTTTAATAAATTTAATAAAGATATCTTTGTATCATAATCAATAGATGATGTTGGTTCATCAATAACTAACAGTCTTGGATCAACACTAATAGCAAGTGCGATAGACAGTCTTTTTCTTTCACCGACAGATAATGTTTTCACCAACTTGTTTTCATTAATATAATCCAAACCAACATTCTTTAATATTTCTATTATCTTAGATTTATCATAGTCCGTACAATAAACTTCTGAAACCAATTTAAAATGATCTTCAATCTTCATATTATTGTAAAGTGTTGCGAACTGATCTACATAGAATATTTCATTTCTATCAATAGTTTCAATAACTTCCATATTTGATACTTCTAATTGATTAATAATAATCTTTAATAATGTTGTTTTACCAACTCCACTTTGTCCAAATATCGATACAAAACCTATATCAGGTATATCAATATGACAGTCTTTAAAAAGATCATTATTATTAAACCCAAAATTCATTTTTCTTAATTCTATCATTTTATTCACTCCAAACTTATTATGGTAACTCATTTATCAATATTATTTTCATTATGATTTTTATCATTTAAAAAATTGTACTAAAAGTGTTCCCTTAAAAAAATGTTATCATATATACATTATTTTGTAAAGTACAACAGTTTTTATTTTTATTTATAAAATATTGCATAAAATCATTGTTTAATGTATGATGTCATTTAGAGGTGATTCAATTTGAAACAATCAAATCATGTATCTTTTAATGAAATCGAGGGTTTCATGAATGATGCTAAATACAATAGTTTAAAAAAGTCATTCAAGAATATATATAAAATAGTTTGTATTTGGTCCATATGCTTATTCATAACAGAATTAGTCAATATTATTTTAACTCGTCTATCTGTTAAATTTATATGGGTAGCAAGCACATGGTATTATCCTTTTCATAATACGGTATATATTGGGATGCATTTATTATCGTTAGGAATTTTCTTTTTGCTTGTATATAGAAATAAACAAATTCAATATCGTGAAAAAAGGTTTCTTTTATTCTGGTCATTAATACCATTATTGATATGTTTATACGATATATTACCAGTTGTTATACTACAACTAAACAGTGCTCTTTATTTTTCTTTATATGCTATTATTCCTTGGGATTGGCTAATATTTGTGATAGGAATGCTTATTATATCCTTTTATAGATCAAATAAAGGTATAACATATTGGACGATTTTTAATGTGATATTAGTTATTATATTTATATTTGTTTCTATAATCATTTACACTGCAGATATGTCGGCATTTAGCTATGCCAATGCTATTTCAACCATTTCTGATGTCATTTATACTTATTATACTTATTGCTTATATGTATTAGTTTTTACTGTTTTAACATATTGGAGCTACAAGCATGTTTAAGAATTTTGATGAAATACCACAGGTTTTTGAATCAAAATTAAGAATACAAATATTATCTTACTTACATGTTGCACCAACGACTTTTTCAGATATCAAAAAAATGTGTTCTTATTCTGATGGAAAAATTGTGGGTCAGTTAAATGTTTTAATAAAAGAAGGATACATTATCCAAAAGAAAGAAATAGTTGATAATAAACCAAGAAGTACGTATACAATAACAGAATTTGGTGATAAGCAGTTATTAAATTATATTGAATTTATAAAGAGTTTAACAGAAAATGATTAAAACATGCTTCTTTAATGGAGGCATGTTTTTTTGTGTATTGTTATTAATATGGTGATGTTGTTTAAAACACCGATTATATTACTCTCAAATCATTGCTAGTATTAATCTTAGAAATATATAACATAAATATGATTATTAATGATATAACTGCTAGATTTTGTAATAAAAATAAAATAATATTAAATCCATAAAAACAATAAAAATTCAATTGAATGATACAGTTTATTATCAAAGTAATTATTAATTTGCTTTTGATGTATTTAAAAGAGGAAACAAGCTTTGTTTTAATAATGAATTTGTCATCTTTTAAAATCTTCCAAAAAAAGTTAATCACCATTAATTGACAACAAATCATGACAACAAATTTATAATCCTTTGTTATTACAAAAGATATATTAATAATAATTAATTTAGGAATAAAATAAACAAGGCTATACATATCTCTTGAAAAAATCGCTAAAAATTGAAAGTTATCTATAAAATACGAAATAAATCTAACTATTGATCTAATTCCACTTTTTAAAGCATTAAACCAAATATTTTTAATTTTCATTACTAAAAAGCCACTGGAATTAAATATAAACATAGTAATAAATTGATTAGCATAAAAATAAAGTAATATGATAAGTAATATAAAACTAAGAAGTAAAACGATATTAAGTATCAAAGGATTTACCAAAGCATTGATAAAACTTATTAATATGAGTAAATAAGCTAAAACAACATCAAAATTTTTTTCCATTTAATATGTATGTTATAAAATAGACACAGTAAAACAATAAATAACCATTAATAATTATTAACATAGTTGAAGGAATTGATATACTAAAATAATATTTAGAAATCAAAAATGCTACTATAGAAGGTACTATTGAATATATTAAACTAACGATAATCTTTCCGACTATAAAGTAAAAAATATTAATATTTCTAGCAATCAGGGACATAAAAATTGATTTATCTTCTATAAATCCATTATAGGAAAAGTATCCTAAAGCCCCTGCAATAGCAGTTAAGGATAAATATGACAAATATGTTTTTTGTATAAAAATTTGTACTGTGCCATTAGTTGATAATCCTTGAATGATACTTGAGCCTATGTAAATAGAACAACTCGCAAAAGTAATGGTTGCTAGAATAATTAGAATAAAAATTTTTTTAGGATATTTATGTTTTAACTGAATCTTTAAAATACTTATCATTATGAAAATCCCCCATATATCTTCTTATATCTTTCATATAAATCTGTATTATCTTTTTTCATTTGTTCATGCTCAACAATATTATAATCCTTCATAATGACATATTGTGTTGCTATCTTTTCTAAAATATCTAATTGATGTGATGTGATCAAAAAGTTAGTTCCATTTATTCTTGAATTATTGATGACTTGGGTGATTTGTATAACCGAAATAGGATCTATTCCATTAAAAGGTTCATCCATAATGATAAGTGGAGCATGACTTAATAGAGCTATTAAAAAAGATAGGCATTTGCGGATCTTACTCGCTAATGGGTAAGCCAAGTACTAGGCAGTATAGGTAATTATACT
>JAJQFG010000032.1 GCA_021201315.1 Erysipelotrichaceae bacterium | reverse complement strand
CAAATTGTGCTTTTATATTTTTGACAAGTGAATCAGATGGTCTAGCATATTAATTAATATGTTGAATATTTTCATAGCATAGTTGTTGTTTTGATATTGAATTGCATAGTAATAAAAAATATTTCTTAAATCATGTTTAGCTTCTTCATTTATAATTATTTCGTAATCCAAGAATTAAATTCTTCTCTAAGTTCAGCAAAAACTTGTTCAGCAGGTTTAACTCTGCCAACCAATACATCTTCATGGGCTCTCATAAGTGCTTGATGAAGTTCTTCTTTTGTTGAGTGACAAAATTCTGGAATAGAATCTATAATGATATCAGAATTAACAATAGCATCTAAATTGATTGATTTAGTCATGTCAATCATCCCCTTTCATAAATATTATAATCGTTTGCACAAAACAAATCAATGATTTTAGAGCTTTTGCTGAAAATACTCTATTACTTAGCTAAACAGATTTAAGTACAAAAAAACGCTGATTAATATCAACGCTGTATTATGAATTATATAATCTAGCTTATGACAAATTAAATTTTACTTTGATGTCAGATTTGTTTGAAAAGATATGGTAGATAATAACAACATTCTTTATTTTATCAACAACCATTACTCTTAGGTCTGTATCAGCATACATCTGTTCATCATATAAACGATAACGCTCTGGCATAAAGGATAAACTTTCAATATTGTTCATTAATTTGTTTTTTAGTCTTGTAGCATATTTAACATTATTAAAATGAATTGCATAATAATTAAAAATACTATCTAATCATATTCAGCTTTTTTAGAAATAATAACTAAATAATTCAAAGATTATATTTTTTACTAAGCTCAGCAAAAACTTGTTCAGCAGGTTTAACTTTGCCAGCCAATACATCTTCATGGGCTCTCATAAGTGCTTGATGAAGTTCTTCTTTTGTTGAGTGACAAAATTCTGGAATAGAATCTATAATGATATCAGAATTAACAATAGCATCTAAATTGATTGATTTAGTCATGTCAATCATCCCCTTTCATAAATATTATAATCGTTTGCACAAAACAAATCAATGATTTTAGAGCTTTTGCTGAAAATACTCTATTACTTAGCTAAACAGATTTAAGTACAAAAAAAACGCTGATTAATATCAACGCTACTATGCAACAAAACCAAGATAATATATTCAATTTTTATGAGTTCATAATACACCCCCTTACTATTATATATACGCTCAAAATTTCAGAATTTCTTTTTTTTAAAGTAAATTTTTTAAAAAAGTGTAAAAATCGTCTTTAAATATTAATTATTAAAGATTATTATTTTGTTTTCAATATATCGAAATACTTCTTCCCTGCATTCTTCATGAAGAATATCATGTCTTGTATCATTATAAAGAATATATTCTACTTCTTTTACGCCTTGTTTTTTTAATAATTTAACTGTTTTAACGACACCCTTACCGAAATCCCCCACTGCATCATCTTTACCAGACAATAAATAAATAGGAAAATTATTTTTGAGACGTCTATTTTTATCACAAGTATAAATCATTCCACTCAATAATTCTCTAAACAATCCAGCGCTTACATATTTATAACAATTATCATCGGTTAAGTATTTTTGCTTTTCTACTTCGTTTTTCAAGAGCCAATCAACATTGCTAGTGGTATTTTTAAATTTCTTATTATATGTATCGAATGCTAAACTATTGATAAATTCACTCGTATTTTCATCACCTATCTTTTCACCATGTTTTTTGACAATATAATGTATGCCTTTTAACATCGTCTCTGGTTGTGTTCCTGTTCCTAAAAGAAAACAAGCTTGAATATCCAGATTATATTGAATCATTAATGTTCTTAAAATAAATGAACCCATGGAAAATCCAATCATAAAACAAGGAACTTTTGGATATAAAGATTGCATATAACAATACATTTGATAAACATCTTCTACAACATATTTCCAACTACCATCTTTTCCAAAATAAACAGGATTAACATTATTTTGTAATGATTTTCCATGTCCGATTACATCAATACCATAAACGATATAACCTTTTTGATTAAAATATTTAGCAATACGCTCATATCTACTCATATTTTCACCAATACCATGGATTAATTGTATCATTCCAATAGGTTTGCTTTCAGGTTTCCATATTGTATCATATATGGTTGTAACACCATCTGATGAAATAAAACTCATAATTAACACATCCTTTGTATTATTATAATCGGATATTATCATAAAATCCATTATTAAATATTTGCATAATGCACATATATATGTTATACTATAGGCAAATGGGAGGAATGATATCATGAATATATATGATCAATTGAATAGGAAGAAGAGTGATATTTCTTTTGATTATTGGGCGTATATTTTAGCAATTAAAGAAAAATATACGGATCAGCAATTTCAAGAAGCACTAGAAAATTTGCAACCACCGTGTTCTTTGGATAAATACTCTGTTTTATCTTACTTTGAATGTATAGCTTTAGAAGATGGTATAGGAGAATTATTAGAACTAGTTTATGATGAAAAAGATTTCAATCGGGCAATTAATAACTTGATTAAAAAATTGCTTATGTATAAGAAAAATAGTGAATTAGACGAAACAAAGCAAATAAAATATTTATTACATCTAATTAATGAAATGATTGAGAGCCCTAAAATATATCAACAAGATAGTATTCAATATGATATATGTCAAGTTGATAGTGTTGTATTATATATTGAAATCATTAGTGAATTATATGCTATTGATTTTTGGAGGTTATATGAGTATGTACCTCATGAACGTATTGTGTTTTAATAATATTTAAATATTAGGATTTTGATGTGATTATCAAATATAGTCTTGAAAGAATGAATGATGTCAATTATAATAGAAGAACATTTGGAGGCGACGTTATGAAAAAGGTATTTTGTATCTTATTACCTTATGTTTCGACAGTTATGGTATTACTTATGCATTCTATTGAATTTGAATATATTTCTGTCACTGAGGCTCTTGTTTTAGGAGTGTTAATTGGTATTTGGTTTTATTGTATTGAAGGAACTGATGGTACAAGGGGTATGCTTACTATAAGTGTTATTACTTTGTTGTTATGTATAGGTGTTGTTGGAGTGGGATTTTTTATTGATTTAGTTGAACCTTATATGTATGAGGCTGCATTGTGGAGTGGTTCAGAATTGATTGGTATTTTTATACTTATGCTTCATAAACCTAGACAGGGTATGTCTTATAGTTATTCTTATCGTAATAATAAAAGAAGATATTTTTAAAAGGAAATCGAATGATTTCCTTTTAAAATTCAACACCTTTACTAATTTGTAAGTAATAGACAATCGCAGTGATATCTTGATGATACATATCTTTTAATACTTTTTTATAATAATCAAGTTGTACTTTGTGTTTTTGTATAAGTGATGTTTCACTATTTTTGATTGTAATACGATCAGTTTTATAATCTAATACATAGATTTTATTTTCATAAACAAAGACTAAATCAAAGATACCATGAATCATTTGTTCTAATTCTTTATCATAATAAGCAAAGGCTTTTTCTTTATAAATATATTTAGAATTTTTAATCATTTGATAATAAGAACTGTTGATAAATCCTTCTAATTTATCAATATAATTATTCAGTGTTTCTTTACCTAAATCGTCAATGAGTTTTTCGTTATACAGTTGAAGAATAAGTGATGAAATATCATCGTTTTTGAAATTGAGATAACTTAATAATAAATGAACTAATGTACCTTTATCTGTAGCTTCAATATTGGTATTATTTTCTTCATCAGTGAGATTTAAATAATGATCATCAGCAATTTGTTGTAAAGTTGTAACAGCTATAGATTTTTCTTTGGTTGTATCATAAGGATAAACAAAGTTTTGATAATGTTCTCTTGTAGAATCTTCATAAGGTTCTATTGTATAAGAATAATCAGGGATGGTTTCTTCTATTTGGGCATCATCAGTAATCATGAGTTTGAATTTAGCATCTATAGTAGAAGGAAATGTTAAATCGTTTTCAAAGTGGCATTGTTGTAGTTTAACAGCATTATCATGTAATTCAGGAATGTTTAAGCAATCTTCAATTGTATCTTGATGACGTAATGTAGCTGCTAAAATCCAATAGAGATAATTATTGACTTGACGCATGTTTTGATATAATAGGACATTATTAGCACCTTGACGATGAATAATATCAGAATCATTATTGATGAGTAATTGTCGTTGAATATGAGTTATTTCACTATAATCTTTAAGTACACCTGTTAAAATAAGTTTTTTAGAAGCACGGGTTAATGCTACATAGAGTATACGCATTTCTTCATTGATAGTATCATCAGTTATTTTTCTGGAAATCAAATGACGATAGGCATGATCATATTCTACAATAATATCACCAAAATCTTCATTTGATATATAATCTCTTGGTTTTATTGTCATACCCATTTCTTTATCTAAAATAAGCTTGGCTTTAGCATCTATATTATTGAATTGTCTTTGCATATTACATACAAAAACAACTGGAAATTCAAGGCCTTTAGATTTATGAATAGTCATAAATTTTACAACATTATCATTTTGCAATGCAACAGTAGCTGGAGATTTATCTGAAGCATTTTGTAATGTTTCTAATAGTTCATGAAGATAAGGTGTTTCAACTTGTTGTTGTTTAATAACCTCCAATAATAAATGTAGATTAGCAGCTCTTTGTTCACCATTGATTAATTGTGAAACAAATAATAAATAATCAGTTTTATCATATATTTCTTTTAATAATTCATAAGGAGAACAAGTATAGCTATTGTTTTTTAATGAATGAAATGTTTCTAGAAAAGAAATAATTTGAGGATCATCACTATCTAATAAACATTCATAAATTGGTCTTTCCTGATTAGCTTTAATAGAAGCAATAATATTTAAATCAATATTTGAACATGTATATGGTTGTCTTAATACACTTAATAAAGATATATCGTCATAAGGATTATCAATAGCTTTTAAAAATGCTAACATATTTTCAATTTCATTGGCTTCCATAAAACCATCAGATAATACAATTTGGTTAGGTATATGGTAGTAATCAAAAACTTTTTTAAAATTTAAAAATGAGTTGGTTGTACGCATTAGTACAACAATATCTTTATAGCGATACTGAGTATCAACAAGTTCCAGAATACGTTTAGCAACCATATGGGCTTCATATTGATCCTTATCTAATTCAGAATTAGGATCATACATATCAATGAGTATTTCAGTTGGTTCACTGCTTTCATTTTTTTTCATGGTTGGATCACGATTTAATCTTGCTCGATCATCCAAATAATAATCTAAACCACCAATTTGTTTATCCATAATGGCATTAAAAATATAATTAATACTATCTAATACTGTTTTGGTAGAACGATAATTATAAATAAGATCAATTCTACGTGTATGTGTGGTATTATTTTTATCTGGTGAAAATGTTTGATATTTTTTTGAAAATATCATTGGATCTGCTTGTCTAAAACGATAAATAGATTGTTTCATATCACCTACCATAAAGACAGGAATAGATGGATCTTGATAATTTGATATTTTTTGAATTAAAGATTCTTGTATTTGGTTGGTATCCTGATATTCATCTACCATTATTTCTTTTAATTGATGATATAATCTTTGAACAATACCATATTCAGGCTCTAGTAATTGTTGTGTGTATTTTTCTAAATCACTAAAATCTAAGATGTTTCTTTGACTCTTAATCATTTTATAGGCTTGTTGGAATTGATTGAGTAAATTATCCTTTGATACAAGCGTTTCTAAAGCTTTTAATGATAATTGCATTTTTTCTTTGAAAAAATCAATATCAGTTTCTAAAAGTTCATCTTTTGTTTTATTATATGAAATGAGAATTTTACTTTTTAATTTAGTATATTGTGCTTTTATTTTTGGATCTATGTCTTTCCATATCATATTATAGCTTTGAGGCACTTTGGCTTTTACCATATTTACAAATGTATCATAAGTTATATAGGATGAAGAGAAATAAGTAATTCTTTCATCTAAATATTCATAATAAGCTTCAAAAGGTGTTGGTTTTTCTGCAGCATTTTTGCTTTGCTCTTCAGGGCGTTCATAAAAAGAATCTAAACCACTTTGTTCACAATAGATTCTTAATTCAATAAGTTGGTTCATGCTTTTAATAGCTTCGTTATAAAAAATATGTGTTATATAAGGAAATAATGACCAATCTTCGATTGAAGATATCATATAATATTTTTCTTTGATATCATCCACAAATTGGTAAAAATCATCAATAGAATTAGATATTTCATCAATAGATAAAATCATTTCACTAAGCTTATCTAAAGAATAACCAGGAAAATAGAGTTCTAAAAAATCATGAATATTTTCATCCTGAACCCATTCTTCTAAATATTCCTTTAAAATCTCTTCTTTAATATATTGAGGATCCTCAACAATTGTAAAACCAGGCATAATATTAATAATATAACCATATTTCTTTAACAACGTACTACAAAAAGTATGAAAATTCGTAATATATGCTTGAGGCATGTTCAACAACTGAAGTGATAAATGCTGACGCATATCTTCATCTATATCAGATGAAATTAAAGTATTTAATTCATCAGTTAATCTTTGTTTCATCTCTGCACCAGCTGCTTTAGTAAAAGTTACTACTAATAAATCAGTGATATTATAACCTTCTTGAAGTAAAGAAATAATACGATTAACTAATATTTTTGTTTTACCACTACCTGCAGGCGCACTAACTAGAATTGAAGCATCTCTTTGATAAATTGCTTCAAGTTGTTGTTGATTAAATGCCATTATTGCTACCTCCTAGAATGCTTTTAATATCCAAATCTTTTACTAAATCATAATCATTATAAAACACATCAAAACTACATATACTATGATAATCACAATAACGACATGGATTAACCTTATGATGAATATTATTATCATCGCTACCTTTAGGTGATATATTAATTTGTCCATTCATCATATTTTGATATAGCTTTACAATATGCTTTTCGATTTCTTCCATTAAAATATTAAATTGATTTTCGCTTAAAATATGCCCATCATATTCCTGACGTTTTTTAACATATTTAACTTTAATAATTTTTGAAGATGTACCCATTGAAGGATCCAAAGCATGAATGACTTCATGTGTACCATCATCAATAACATAACCATTATATTGATATTCTTTGATGTAATCATCAATATTAATTTTATCTTTGGAATCTGTAGATAATATATGTTTTGTATCATTAAAATATAATACTGCTCCTGGTTTAGTTTGATTGATTTTGGTTATCATTTGTAAATATAAGAGCATTTGAATATTAAAGCCTTGCATTGCTAAGTTTAAATCTATTTCTTTATTACTAGATTTATAATCGATAATACAACTATAATCATGATAAGTATCATATCTATCAATAATACCTTTAAAATGAATATCATTGATATCACTTTCAATTTTCATTTCTTTTTGATTAATTTCAAAAGAAGATTGTTTTAAAAAGAATTGCAATACTTTTAATACACTATCTATATTTTTTTCGATTTGTTCAATAAAATATTGATTAGTAGGATTATTTTCTATTTTTTTCCTTATATCTTCATGTTGGGATAAATAATATATAATGGTATTATGAATATGATTATCGTTAATATTTCTTTTAAGAATATAGTGAACAAGATCACCAATTTCATAGTTTTCTAAAATATTATCTGATAACGGATATATTTTCAAACCATATTTCATAAAATATCTAAATGGACAACCATTATATGTTTCTATTTGAGAAACAGACATATGTGATGTATATAATGTTTGAATAAGATTTTCGTTTAATCTTGAAGGTTGATTAGCCGTTTCTTTATACAAATCTATATGATGATTTAATATATCTTTATGATTATCACGACCATTAAGTATATAATAGTCTTCAGCAGGTAAATAAGCTATTTTATGAGCATTATAAGGATGAAGCATTTTTTCTAATTGTTTCA
Organism: Erysipelotrichaceae bacterium; assembly: GCA_021201315.1. Classification (GTDB taxonomy): domain Bacteria; phylum Bacillota_I; class Bacilli_A; order Erysipelotrichales; family Coprobacillaceae; genus JAJQDJ01. The sequence continues at coordinate 20,813 of JAJQFG010000032.1, read as the reverse complement.
TGAGTGATGAAGCAATAAGTTCTTCATTATTTAAGGAAAGTGATGCATAAGATAAAGTCAATGATAGACATGGTTGGGTTAAAGCTTTTGTAATATCGTTTTGATGTATTCCTAGTTTATAAATGGTTGAGGGAGGAATAGGGGATTCTAAATGTTGTAATGTTAGAATGTCTTCATCTAACAATAAAGAAGTATCTTTAAATTCGTGAGGACAAACTGTTTCGTTTAAACCTAAAAAGTAGATATGCATAGGTTTATAAACTTGGGCATGAGAAATATCAACGATTTGTATGCAATCAAAAATTCTTGAAGAAGTATATGAAATATTTGGAAATGTTGTTTGAAAGAATTCCTTCATTTCTTCACTATCAATATCATCTTCAAAAGTTGTTATTTCTTGTAGGTAATTGATATAAATAGGATTAAGATTTTCTATTGTTAATAATTCCATAGCAAGATTTTTAAAACCATGTTGATGACTATGGTCAAGTGTTTTTAATATGGTTTGATAACTCGTTTCATATTTTGTTTCTTTTGTATCTAATAAATTATGTGGCATGTTTAATTGTTTAAGAGCATCTTTTAATAAATCGACATAACTATTATCGCTATAAATAATCATAAAATCATGATAATGAAGATGTTCATCAACTATTTTTTGATAAATACTATAAACACATTGATTAACTTCCTGATACATTGAACCAGCATGATATTGATAAATTGGAAAATCCATTTTACCTGAAGTATATCTAGATTCAAAGATATTTTGACTTATAATGGTAGGTTTATCAATCATTGTACTATTAAATGCTAAGTTACGATAATAATCATTTAACAATCTTGAATCTTCTTGATAATAATAAAATAGTGTGATATCAAGGATTTGATCTAGTTGTTGGATAATATTGATTTGTTGAGTTGTATAAAGATGATTTGCTTCAATATAAAGATGTCTATAATCTAACTGATGAAAATCAGCATGATTAAATAGGCTTTCTTCTTGTAAGACATGATTGGTAAGATATTGATTGATACTTTGATATAAATGTAAGAAATCATCTAATTTTTCATTATTTTGTTTGTTGATTTGATAACTATCGTAAGTTAATATTAGCTGTTTTAATTCTTTCATTAAATTATAAGAAGAATCATTATTAAAACATGCAAATTCCTCGGTATTTAGGATATGTCTAATTAAATAAATAAAGTAAGTATTAGATATAATATCTTTAGAAGTTAAATGAAGTTCTAGTTGAAGTTGTTTTAAAAACTGTTTCCAGCTTAGAATTTCAATATTAACTAAATAATGTGTATACTTCATAAAATGTCTTTCAACAATATCTTTATTATCAACAATCATGATATATTTTTCAAAAGGATGTTCCTTGGCTTCATTTAAACATAATTGGATCATTTGATCCATGATATAAAAACTATTAAGACCACTATATTTCTGCATAGATATCACCTCTTGTCTCATTATACTATAAAATATTATTAAAATGAAATATAAAAAGGATAACTCCAAAGTATATAAATCAAAGAAAATATTTTTGTATTATTATGATAAATTTGTAAAGTATAGATTAATTCCTTTTTTTTAGGGAAAATTAATGATATAATGGATACAAATTTAATAGGAGGTATATGAAGTGAACGGATACAAGGAGAATAGAGAGCTTTCATGGTTGAAATTTAACGACCGAGTTTTGATGCAAGCTAAAGATTCACGAGTTCCGCTTGCTGAAAGATTGAGTTTTATTCAAATTTATCAATCTAATCTTGATGAGTTCTTTATGGTAAGAATAGGATCATTAATCGATCAAATGCTATTCTATCCAACTTTAAAAGAAGACAAAACAAACATGACGGGGTTAGAACAAATGCGTGCTTGTTTTAAAAAGATTAATTACTTAAATAAGAAAAAAGATACTATTTATAGTAATGTAATGGGGGAATTAGAGAAATTTGGCATTGGTATTGTGAATTATTCTGATATTAAGAATAAGGATAATCGCAAGTATTTAGAAGCTTATTTTAAAAGAGAAATATTACCATTAATTTCACCACAAGTGGTTTCTAAAAGACAACCATTTCCATTTTTAAACAATCGTGAATTGTATATTGTTGTACAATTAGAATCTAAAAAAGGAAATCGTAAAATGGGAATTGTTTCATGTGCTAATGCCATGAGTGAACGTTTGATAACTGTTCCAGGTATGCAGGGTGAATTTGTATTAGTTGAAGATATCATAATGAATAATTTATCTAAGATTTTTACTAAATATACAATTAAAAATGCTTCTTTTATTAGAATAACAAGAAGTGCAGATATTGAAGAGGATGATCATTCTTTAGTAGGTCATGATGATTATCGTGAAATGATGGAAACTTTGATTAAAAAACGAAGAAAATTATTACCAATTCGTTTAGAGATGTCATCTGGATTGGAAGAGTTAGAAGTTTTGATGTTGATGAATTTCTTAAATATTAAAAAGAATCAAGTATTTGTAAGTCAAGCTCCATTAGACTTAAAATTCTTGAGTGAATTAAGAGATAATTTAAAAATGGTACATCCAGAGTTATTCTATAAGACACTATATCCAAAGAATAGTCCAATGGTTGCCAACGCTGTGCCTATGATTAAACAGATTCAAAAGCATGATATCTTTTTAGCATATCCTTTTGATTCAATGTCACCATTTTTAAGATTATTGGATGAAGCTGCAGTGGATAGTAAGGTTGCAAGTATTAAGATGACTTTATATCGTGTGGCTAAGAATTCTAGAGTTGTTAAGTCGTTGATTACAGCTGCTGAAAATGGTAAGGAAGTTGCTGTATTGGTTGAATTGAGAGCACGTTTTGATGAAGAAAATAATATTGGCTGGTCTAAGCGCTTGGAAGAGGCAGGAGCTCGTGTTATTTATGGTTTGGAAGGGTTGAAAGTTCATTCAAAGTTGTGTTTGATTACTTATAAGACGGATGAAAAAGTTGAATTTATTTCTCAAGTTGGTACAGGTAATTACAATGAAAATACAGCTAAGCAGTATACTGATATGGCTTTAATGACTTCTAATCAGGAAATTGGTGCAGAAATCAATGATGTTTTCAATCGTTTATGCTTAGGTGAAACAATGCAGGAAACAAATCATTTACTGGTTGCTCCAAATTGTATGCTTACAAAAATCTTTGATTTAATAGACGAACAAATTGCTTTAGCTAAAGAAGGTAAGGAAGCTTATATTGGCTTTAAGTGTAATTCTGTAACCAGTCGTAAGATGATTGACAAATTAGTAGAGGCATCTCAAGCTGGTGTTAAGATTGAAATGGTTGTTAGAGGTATTTGTTGTATTATACCTGGAGTTGAAGGTTATACTGAGAATATTCGTGTTATTTCTATAGTTGGTCGCTATTTAGAACATTCACGTATCTATATATTTGGTTTAGGAGAAAGACAAAAGGTTTATATTTCTTCAGCAGATTTGATGACTAGAAATCTTGAAAAACGTGTTGAGGTCGCAACACCAATATATGATGAAGAAATTAAGAAGATTATTATTTATATGTTTAATACAATGCTTAAAGATAATGTCAAGGCAATGGAACTTAGAAGTGATGGTACTTATAAGAAAGTAAAGGGTAGTAAGAAGGAGCCTTTGAATAGTCAGGAGTTCTTCTTTAAAAAAATAAAAATCAACTAGAAGGAGAAGAGTAAGATGAGAGTTGGTATGTTAACAAGTGGTGGAGATTGTCAAGCTTTAAATGCAACAATGAGAGGAATTGCCTTAACGTTGTATAAACAAGTTAAAGATATCGAAATCATAGGCTTTAAGTATGGGTACAAAGGATTAATGTATGAAGATTATGTAGAAATGAAACCTGATGATTTTAAAGATATTTTAAATAAAGGTGGAACTATTTTAGGTACTTCTAGATGTCCTTTTAAAAAGATGCGTGTTATCGAAGATGGCTTTGATAAAGTAGAAGCTATGAAAAAAACATATAAGAAATTAAAACTAGATTGCTTATTTGTATTAGGTGGTAATGGTTCTTTAAAATCTGCTAATATGTTAGCTGAAGAAGGATGTAATGTTATAGGTTTACCAAAGACTATTGATAATGATACTTGGGGTACAGATTATACTTTTGGTTATCAATCTGCGATTAATATTGCAACTAATTATTTAGATCAAATTCAAACAACAGCCCAAAGTCATAATCGTGTCTTTGTTGTTGAAATTATGGGTCATAAAGTAGGACATATATGTTTATCTGCTGGTATTGCTGCAGGAGCTGATGTCATTTTATTACCTGAAATTCCATATGATATTAAACAAATAGCTAAAGTTGTTAAAAAGAATGTAAAAAATGGTAAGAACTATACTGTTATTGCTTGTGCTGAAGGAGCTATTTCTAAAGATGAAGCAAAATTATCTAAGAAACAATATAAATTAAAACTAGCTGCTAGAGAAGGACATTCTGTTATTGTTGATATTGCGAATGAGTTAGGACATTATGTGGATAGTGAAATTCGTGTATCTGCTGCTGGACATGCTCAACGTGGTGGTGAACCTTGTCCATACGATAGATTAATGGCAACACGTTTTGGTATGATGGGTGCTGAACTTTTATTAGAAGGTAAGTTTGGTGAATTAGTTGTATTGAAAGAAAATGTTGTAACTTCAATTCCTTTATCAGAAACAGCTGGTAAGTTAAAATATGTAGATGTTGATGGTGAAATGGTTCAAAATGCTATGCGTATGGGTATTTCATTTGGTGTAAAGAATTAAGTAGTGATGTAAGGATTCCTCAAAACGAGGAATCCTTTTTATATTGAAAAGTCAGAATTTTAGTATTTGAATTATATTGAAAAGTTATAACTGAGGTGATTCTATGCTACAAAAAAAGATTGAATCTTTAATTGAACAACATTTACAATCAAATAATGATAAAATACTTCTCATTGATGGAGCTAGACAAGTTGGTAAAACATATATTATACGTTTTGTTGGACAAAAATTATTTAAAAACTTCATTGAGATTAATATGCTAGAAGATTCTGTAGGTAATCAGCTTTTTGCTCATACTAAAACAATAGAAGATTTTTATCTTCAAGTCAGTATGCTTGCAGGTAATAAAATGAAAGAAAAAGATAATACATTAATTTTTATAGACGAAATACAAGCTTATCCGTATTTATTGACATTACTTAAATTTTTAGCTCAGGATAATCGTTTTACATATATAGCCAGTGGATCATTATTAGGTGTAACATTGTCACAAACAACTTCTATACCAATGGGTAGTATTCGAAAAGCGAGGATGTTTCCGTTAGATTTTGAAGAATTTTTATATGCCAATGGAATGAATGAATTAGTTATTACTTCAATGCGTATAAAATTTGAAAGAGAAGAATCTTTGGAACAAGCTATGCATGATAAGATAATGGACTTATTTAAGAAATATTTACTTGTTGGTGGCATGCCTAGTGCAGTGAATAGCTATGTTGAAGAAAAGAATATACAGTCTGTAAGAGATATACAAAATGAAATATATGAATATTATGGTATTGATGCATCTAAATATGATGAAGATAATAAATTGAAAATTCGTAGAATATATGATCTTATACCTTCTAATATGGAAAATAAGAAAAAAAGAGTAAGAGCGCAAAGTATTGAAAACAAGAAAGGTAAAACTTTTTTAAATTATAGTGATGAGTTTGAATATCTTATTAGTGCTGGTATTACATTAAATGTACAAGCTATGTCTAATCCAGTTTTTCCTCTTATTGAATCATCAGGTAAAAATTTGTTGAAATTATATTTGAATGATGTCGGTATATTGACAAGTATTCTTTATGGATATAATATTCGTGCCATTTTAGATGATCAAAAAAGTATTAATTTAGGATCAGTTTATGAAACTGTTGTAGCTAGTGAATTGATAGCTCATGGTCATAAATTATTTTATTATGATAATCGAAAAAAAGGAGAAGTTGATTTTTTGATAGATGACTATGATAGTCTTTCGGTAGTACCTATTGAGGTGAAATCTGGTAAGGATTATACTGTGTATAGTGCATTAAATCATTTTATAAAAAATGATGATTATCATATTCAAAAAGCTTATGTTGTTTCTAATGAAAGAGAAGTTTATAGTAAAGGAAAAATTACTTATATACCTATATATTATATCATGTTTTTTTAGTAAGTATTAAAAAACATTATCATTTTCATTTGTTTCACTTTATTTTTTGTTTATATTTAGGTATAATTTGAATATAAATGCGGAGGTAATTGAAATGAAAAAAAGACCTATAGTTTTATGTGTTATGGATGGTTATGGATTAACTGATAGAGTTGATGGCAACGCAGTTTATTTAGCCAATACACCTAACTTAGATGATTTAATGGAATTATATCCTACTACTCAATTAAATGCGAGTGGAGAACCAGTAGGACTTCCTGATGGACAAATGGGGAACAGTGAAGTAGGACATATGAATATTGGTGCAGGACGTGTTGTTTATCAATCTTTAACATTAATCAATAAGGCTGTTAAAGATGGTACATTCTATACTAATGAATCATTCTTAAAGGCTATTAACCATGCTAAAGAAAATAATTCTAAATTACATATTTGGGGATTATTATCAAATGGTGGTGTACATTCATCTAATGAACATATTTATGCTTTATTAAAATTGGCAAAAGATCAAGGCTTAGAAAAAGTATATGTTCATGCATTCTTAGATGGACGTGACGTTGCACCTGATAGTGGCGCTGATTTTGTTCAGGAATTGGTTGACAAGATGGCTGAAATTGGTGTTGGTGAAGTTGGTTCTATTTCTGGTAGATATTATGCAATGGATAGAGATAAGAGAATGGATCGTGTAGAATTAGCTTATAATGCATTAGTTGGCAAGAGTGGAGAAACATTTAGTGATCCAGTACAATATGTTAAAGATTCTTATGCTAAAGAAGTATATGATGAATTCGTTATTCCTGGTTATAATCCAGATGTTAATGGCGCTGTTGAAGATAATGATGCGATTATCTTTGCTAACTTTAGACCTGATAGAGCTATTCAAATGTCTAATGTATTCACTGCTGATGTTTATGATTTCAAACCAGCTGATAAACCACAAAATATCTTCTTTGTATGTATGATGCGTTATGCTGACACAGTTAATGGTGAAATTGCATTCCATTCATTAGACTTATCTAATACTTTAGGAGATTACTTATCTGAAAAAGGATTAAAACAATTAAGAATTGCAGAAACTGAAAAATATGCCCATGTAACATTCTTTATGGATGGTGGTGTTGATAAACAAATCGAAGGTGCAACTCGTGTATTGATTAATTCACCAAAAGTAGCAACTTATGATTTACAACCAGAAATGAGTGCATATGAAGTAAAAGATGCTTTACTTGCTGAATTAGATAAAGATGAATATGATGTAGTTATTGTTAACTTTGCTAACTGTGATATGGTTGGACATACTGGTATTATTCCTGCAGCTATTAAAGCAGTTTCAGTAGTTGATGAATGTGTTGGTGAAGTATATCAAAAAGTTCTTGAATTAGGAGGAACTATGTTGATTACAGCTGATCATGGTAACAGTGAAAAATTGTTAGATGAAGATGGTAATCCATTCACAGCTCATACAACTAACCCAGTACCTTTAATTGTTACAAATACTCATGTACAATTAAAAGAGGGTGGCAAACTTGGTGACTTAGCACCTACAATCTTACAATTATTAGGTTTACCAATCCCTAAAGAAATGACTGGAGAAAGCTTATTAAAATAAACTATGAGAAGGCGTAATGCCTTCTTTTTTTATACAATATCTTTACTTATTGCAAGTATTATGATGTACTATGTTTGTGAAAGAGAAAAAGTAATATTGTATCCTTTTTTTGAGACAGAAACGAGGAACCATCTATGAAAAAGGATAGTGTTGTTTTAGAAGAGCTTGATAAAGTTGAAGTTAATTATGATAATCGCTGTAAAATTATATTATCGCATCCTGTTATATTTGCTTATTTTATCAAGCATTGTTTTGTTGATTTTGTAAACGTCGATTTTAATGAGATTGTTAGAGCATGTGAAAAATATCTTCTCATTACAGGTAAGGAAGATAATTTGATCAGTGGTTCTAAGGTAATATATGATGTATATGCTCATTATTTGGATGGTGTAATGAACAGAATCAGTAATAAAGAAGAATCATTAGGAAAAGAATATCATTTTCCTAATGAATCTTATGATGATCGTGAAACGGTTTTGTTATATCCAAAGAAAGAATATGATTATGAAGGAAATTTAGGAAATGACTTTGAACATGCATTGGCATTTGCAAATCTACTATTTTCAGATGATATTCCTGTATCAAAGAAGAAATATTATTTGAAGAAAAGATTTAAAATACCAATGAATTATGAGTTTGAAAAGGAGATCGATAATATGTGCAATTTGGCTTTTCAACAATCTTGTATTAAATATAAAGCTTCTCTAGAGGCATTAATGAATAAAACCTCATGGCCATTAGATGAAGCAATGGATGCAATAGCAATTCCAGAAAGATACCGACCAATCTTATATGAAAGATTTGCTGAAGAAGAGGCATATTATAAAGAACATAAAGGATGTAGCAACTAAGGCTACATCCTTTTTTAATTGTTAAAACAAAAGATTATTTCTTTTGACGTTTATCTAATATTGATCAATAATATAAATGGTGATGTCATGAAATATACAGTAGAAATAATTGAAACTCTCACAAAAACAATAGAAATTGAAGCATCTAATAAGAATGAAGCAATAAAAAAAGCAAAAGATGATTATTATAAAGAAATAATCATCTTAACTCCTGAAGAATGTGATGTAAATGTTGAATTTAAGAATATCCTTTAGTTAAAAACTAAAGGATATTTTTTATATTCTAACATGTTTTTGAATGATAATCTATTCTAAAGGAGGAAAAAACAAAATGATCATGTTTAGAAAAGTTAAGTTTAATACTATCTTAGAAGAATGGCTTCAAATCCAAAAAGGATATGTCAAAGAATCAACATATGCAACTTATTATCATCATGTAAATAAGCATATCAAACCTTATTTTAAGAATATGTATATTTCAAAATTAAAACATATAGATATTCAACAATTTATCAATGATATGCTTGACCATGGAATGTTGAATCATCAAGGTGGATTATCGGTTAAAACTGTTAAAGAATTAGTGAATGTTATTAAATTATGTTTAAAGTATGCTATAAAGGATCATTATATTGATTCTTTTGATTTAGAGTTTCATTTTCCAATCACCAATAGAGAAACACAATTAATTAGTGATGATAATTGTCAAAAACTTATCCAATACCTTAAAAAAAGTCAAGATATGAGATGCACTGGTATTTTATTGATTTTATGTAGTGGTATAAGAATTGGTGAACTTTGTGCATTAAAGAATAATGACTTTGATTTAATGAAACAAGAAGTTACTATTCATAAAACGTTGCAAAGGATTCAAGATATTGATTTGCGACGAACCAAAATCATTATTAATACAACTAAAACACAGTATTCTACACGTATAGTACCAATTTCTGAATCTCTAATTCCTTATTTAAATATTGAATCTAATGAGTATTATTTTCTTACTCAAACAACAAAGTATGTTGAACCTAGAGCATTACGATATTTTTTTAAAAGAATATTAGAAGAATTAGAAATACCTTATGTTACTATTCATTCATTAAGACATTATTTTGCCAGCAAATGTATTGAACTAGGGTTTGATTATAATTGTTTAAGTGAAATATTAGGACATTCATCTGTTTCTACAACAATGAATTTATATGTTCATACGAAAGATGAATATAAAAAAGCTTGTATGAATAAGATAAAAATCTAGTTCCTTTCTTTTAGTTTTTAACTAAAAGAAAGGAGTAACAATGAAACCCTTTGTAAAATGGGCAGGAGGTAAGACCCAATTACTACAACATATAGAAAAAAGATTACCGGATCAATTTAATCATTACTATGAACCTTTTGTTGGAGGTGGAGCTGTTTTATTTCATTTTGGATTTAAGGAAGCAGCTATTAGTGATATCAATGAAGAACTTATATACACTTATGAATGCATAAGAGATTATCCAAATGAATTAATAGAAAAACTGCAACAATTAGATTTAATACATGTACAAAATCCTAAAGAATATTATTATCAGATAAGAGAAACTTATAACGCTAAAATATCAAATAATATTAAAGATATTGATTTAGCAGCAATGTTTATTTATCTCAATAAACATTGTTTTAATGGTTTGTATCGAGTTAATTTAAAGGGATTATTTAATGTTCCGTTTAATCAAAAGAAGTCAGGAAAATCATTTGACGAATCCAATATTTTAGAAATATCAGAATATCTTAAAGATATTGATATTAAGAATATGGATTTTGAAGAAGTTTGTAAGCAAGTTCAAAAAGGTGATTTTGTATTCTTTGACAGTCCGTATGCACCATTAAATCCTACTTCTTTTGAATCTTATACAAAAGAAGGTTTTTCATTAGAAGATCATCAACGTTTAGCAGATTTATTTAAAACATTAACTGCTAGAGGCGTCTATTGTATGTTGACAAATCATAATACAGAATTGATTAGAGATTTATATAAAGATTATTATATAGAGGTTGTTCAAGTAAAGAGGTTTATCAATAGTGATGCATCGAATAGAAAAGGGGAAGAAGTGATTATTACCAATTATATGAATCAAAATGATATCAAACTTATTAATGATGATGCTTTTGATATATTACCAACTATTGATGATAATAGTATTGATATGATTTTTATTGATCCACCTTATTTTTTATCAAATGGTGGTATTTCATGTAGTGGTGGTAAACAAGTATCAGTGGATAAAGGTGATTGGGACAAAGGCTATAGTTTTGAAGAAAAGGTTGAATTTAATAGAAAATGGTTATTAGAAGCTAAGCGTATTTTAAAAGATAATGGAACAATTTGGATATCTGGTACTTATCATAATATTTATATTATTGGATATCTATTAGAAGAACTAGATTTTAAAATACTTAATAATGTGACTTGGATGAAAACCAATCCTCCTCCTAATTTGGCTTGTCGCTGTTTTACACATTCCACCGAAACGATCCTTTGGGCTAAGAAAAACAATAAAGCGAAACATACATATAACTACAAATTTATGAAAGAACTTAATAATAATAAACAAATGAAAGATGTTATAGTTGGTTCGTTAACACCAAAAAGAGAAAAGCAATTTGGTAAACATCCAACACAAAAACCAGAATATTTATTAGAAAGAATCATTCTTGCCTCAACTAATCCTGGTGATTTAGTATGTGATTTTATGGCTGGAAGCTTTACAACAGGTGTTGTTTGCAAGAAATTATTAAGGAAATTTATAGGCATTGAAAAAGAAAATGAATACTATGAAATTGGTCTTCAAAGAATTCATGAGGTAACATTATGAGTAGAGATTTTAATCAATGGTTAGCTACATTTAGGAATTCTATTGCTGATTATAATTACTATGTAGATTTTGATAAGGTTTATGAAAGTGTTGATCATATTAAAATTGAACTTAATATTATGAATTCTTTGATAGGATCACAAAACTTTGATGAAGATTTTAAAAATATTATGATTAAATATCCATCAGTTAAGGAATGTATACCTATACTTATTGCAGTAAGACAAAAAGAATTGGAAATTCAGACAGCTTCAGGATATCGTATATATTATTTTAAAGTTGATAATAACGATATCAATCAATATTTAGAATTTATGGAATATATTGGATTAAAAGATATGATATCACATCATATTATTAATAATTTAGTAGATTATGTATTAGGTATTGAAGTAGGATTAGATTCTAATGCTAGAAAGAATCGTGGTGGTCATTTGATGGAAGATCTTCTTGAAAGTTATATTAAAAGGTTAAATGTTGAATATTATAAAGAAATGACAACCAATGAAATAGAAAAGAAATGGCATATTGATTTATCATTATTAACTAATCGGAATGATGTCACAAAAAGATTTGATTTTGTTATTCATACTTCAAGTCAAATATATGTTTTTGAAACAAACTTTTATAAATCTGGTGGTAGTAAACTCAATGAAACAGCTAGAAGTTTTAAGATGATTGCTGAGGAAGTTAATAAAATAGATGGTGTAAAATTTATATGGGTAACTGATGGTATTGGCTGGAAAACTGCTAGGAAGAATTTAAAAGAAACATTTGATATATTAGATACTCTTTATAATATTAATGATTTAGAAAATAATATATTAGAAGATATTATAAAACAATAAATCCCCTAACTATTGTTAGGGGATTTAAATGTTTCTAAAACTTTTATCGTATTCTTTCGTTTCTTCTAACGTATAAATTCGTTCATCATAATGTTTAGTTGGATCAGCTCCGTTACATATAAGCCTTGATCCACATTGCATACATTCTTCTAAATAAATCGGTTTATATTGTTTTGTTATTATTAAATCATGATAAGTTAAATGAAAAGATACTTCTTTACCCTGATATTGTAATTTAGACTTATAAGCTAATTCACTTTGTCTATCTTTAGAAGGTATATAGTACATTTTATTATCTTTCACAAAATAGGTACCAGTTTCAATAAACGCAAAAGTAATATTATTTTTTCTAGCCTGTTTATATAAATCCAATACCCATTCATAATGACAAGGACGAGACCCTTCATAGTTTTCTCCACCAACTATAATTTGTTCTAATGGTGAATGATCCATATACTTTGATATATCAATAGGACCAACTAATGGTGCACACATAATTCCTTTATGTTTGGCGGGTATATCATATAATATAGGTATACGTTCATCAGCTCTTTGCTGATTTTCACAAGTCACATTCAATATGACATTATCATAGCCATCATGCCAATCTTTTGGTAAACATTGCTTGATACGTTGTGCTCTTTTTGTTAGCAAGTAGAATTTCACATCACTACGCTCTTTGATGATCTTCCAAACTTCATCACGCCAGCTATCCGCTTCTTCTAAAAAGAAATCTGAAGTCATACAAACTCTAATTAATTCACCACTTTGTATTTTATATAAACCTTGTTTGTTTTTTGATAAAGGGTAATAAAAATTATTTGTTTTATAAATAACAGAACCATCTTTATCATTTCTTTTATCTAGGGTATACATATAACAATTTTGACAACCTTCACTTATCTTATGACAGCCATGCCATGGATTCCAAATATCATGCATTATAACACTTCTTCATGAATTAAAGCTTTCATGATACCTTCATCTTCAATATTAGCAGTAACATAAGTGGCTTTTTCTTTTAATGCATCTACTGCATTTCCCATTGCTATTTTATGACCTGCTTCTCTAAACATAGCTTGATCATTATAACCATCACCAAAAGCATAAGAATCATTAACATCAATATTAAAATACTCTAACAAATACTTAATGGCACTACCTTTATCAAAATTAATTGTAGAACAATCTGTAGAACCATGACCACCATGATCATTAATCATTAATTTATCCTTAAACGCTTCAATCAAGGCATCTCTTTGTTTTAAAGAAGTATATAATAAATCAAATGTATAAAATGGATGATCCAAAGAATCATCACCAATATGCTCATTACCATATTCTTTAATTAATACCTTTCTTTGAGCTTCATTTGTACGATATAAATATGATTTATCATCAGATACTAACATAGCTCCTGCATTTAATTCTTTTATTTTATTTAAATAATACTTTAATTCCTCTTTATTCAATGCTTCACCATGAAGTTTTTCATTATTATATAAAATATATCTTCCATTACAACAAACATAACCACTCACTAAATTACCAAATAATTTAAAAGCATAAAAAGGTGCTCTTCCTGAGCAAATAAATGTCAAATAACCTTTATCCTTCAATAATTTTAAGGCGTTTATATTACCATCGGGTACCTTTTTATTAATAGCTAAAGTACCATCAATATCAAAAAAGAATATCTTCATACTATTTCCTCACTTTCGTAACTATTTTAACATTATTTGAATAATTATGATATAATGAAATCGCTTGAGGTGATAGAAATGAGATTGGATAAAGCCTTTTATGCTAGAGTTGATTTAGTTGACAATGGATATAGTGACTATAGAATAAAACAGTTAGTTGACCTTAAATATTTAAAAAAAATCAATGCTAGCTATTATCAAAATATGCATTATAAAGGTCATATTTATGATTATCATTATATGCCTTTATTTGTTTATGATGGAACTTTATGTTTATTATCAGCAGCCGCCTATTATGGATATATAGATGATGTAAAAGAAATTGATGTGGCAGTAGCCCAAGGAACTCATTTTCGTAGTAGTTATCAACATCCGCCGTTTCGTTTTCATTATTATTCTGGTGATAAATATGCTTTAGGCGTTTTGACTATACATGATGATGTCAATACATTCAAAATCTATAATAAAGAAAGAACGGTTTGTGACGTTATTGTAAATCGTAAAAATATAAATAATAAAATAATAAAATCTGTATTAGAAGGCTATTTAAAAGATAATGATTGTAATATAGAAAAACTATATCAAATGGCACAACTTTTACATTGCCAAAAAACACTTGAACTATACTTAGATATGTTATTATAAAAGGATGAAACAAAATGTTTCATCCTTTATAGTAATTGATATATCATAATCATTAATGGCATAGTTACAATACTAAATAATACTGTCATGATATTTAATAAACTTGCGTATCTTTGATCACGATGATAAAGCTGGGCAAATTGAGTGACCATGGCTGCTGCTGGAGCACATGTAGCAAGTGTTGTAATCATTAATATTTGATAAGCATTGCTACTTAAAGCACTTAAGTTTAATATTTTAAATACAATGATACAAATAAGAGGTAAAACAATCAATCTAAAGAATGATACTAAATACATTCTCTTGTTGACAAAAACTTTTCTAATATCAGTCTTACCAATTAACATACCAATAATAATCATCGCTAAAGGACCCATCATAGCACTAATCTTTGAAACCGTTTCACTAACAAGATTTGGTAAAGGAATTTGGAAAACAAAGATAACTAAACCTATTAAAATAGAAACAACTCCTACATTCATAAAAATATTCTTTAAGCTCATTTTTTTTATTACATATCAAGCTTTTACCATGAGTCCAAATAAGAAAAGTTTGAACCATCATATAGCCACTAGTATATAAAACCCATTCACTACCTAAAATAGAAGTAACTAAAGGAATAATTAAATTGCCTGAATTAGAATAAACTAAAGTTGCTTCTTCAATTTCATTAAAATGAAAAATTTTAGAAATCATATGAGATGCCGGAATAAGTATAATATGAACAATAATTGCTCCTAAAAAAGAGATACCTAAACCAATTAAAGTTTCTTGATTCATTTCTACTGCGAAAGCATTAATAATAGCACAAGGAGCTGCAATATACAACAATAATGTTGATAGTGTTTGACTATCTCTTTCCTTTAACAAATTTGTCTTTACTAAAAATAATCCACATAACAACATAATAAATAACTCTATAATCTGTTCTATTAATAATATAGCCATTTCCATAATTCGTCTCTCCTTTAACCCTCGTATATTTATTATACATGGATTGTATCGAAATGAAAATAGATATTTATGAATGATTTTTTCAAAAAATGGGATTTTGTAAGGATCATTTTGTTAAAAGTATTTTAATTTATTTGATATGTATTACATTTTTTGAAGATATTTAATAATATAACAATGTAAGGAGGATAATATTATGGATGAATTTTATCAACAATTAGTTCCATCTATTATATATAAATGGACAATACTTAACAATCATGTTGATGCTAGTAATGAACAGGAAATAAAGTTTTTCAATAATCAATTAGATGCCACAATTGATTTTCATGAAAATAATATTCTTGAACTATCAATTGATGATAAAAATACTGATAAGAATGTATATTATCTTCATTTTGAAATGAAGAACATTAAAACAACTGTTAAACATATTCAAACATTCTTAAGTTATCTTAAAAAACCTCATAAAGAAGAAAAAGTCATGATTAATGATGGTCAGGATATGAAGATATTATTAAGTTGTAGTTCAGGTATAACGACATCTTATTTTGCAAGCTTAATGAATGATGCTTTAAAAGAATCAAAACATAACATACATGTTGATGCTATTAGTTATATGAATTTAGATAGTATTATTGATCAATATGATATTGTCTTATTAGCACCACAAATTGCTTATAAATATAGTGAACTCAAAGAAAAATATGGAAATAAGATAATGGTTATTGATGATACAGATTTTGCCACTTATAATGTTAATCATGTATTAAATCAGGTATTCAAAAAAAGCATGATTATTGATTAAAACTAAGCATTGGACATGATAAAAGAACTCTCTTAAAATATAGATAGAAAGGAGAGTTATTTATGTTTTCTAATAAGGATTTAAGAGATATGATTGTACCATTGTTTTTAGAACAATTACTAGTAATGCTTGTAGGTATTATTGATACGATTGTTATAAGCTATGTAAGTGAGGCAGCGGTATCAGGAGTATCACTTGTAAATAGTTTTAATACAATTTTTATATATTTGTTTACTGCTTTAGCATCTGGTGGAGCAGTTGTGATTAGTCAATATATAGGTAGAAAGGATTATGATAATTCAATTGATTCTTCGAGTCAGTTATTGATGTTTTCAACAATATTTTCTATTGGTTTGATGATTGTTATTTTGATTCTTAATAAATGGTTATTAAGATTATTGTTTGGGCAAGTTGAAGATGCTGTTATGGAGGCTTGTATTACATATTTACGTATTTCAGCTTATTCCTATCCTGCTTTAGCGATTTATAATGCTGGGGCTGCTATGTATCGTAGTATGGGTAAAACAAGTACAACGATGTATATTTCTATTGCTTCTAATATTATTAATGTTGTAGGTAATTGTATTGGTGTATTTGTATTGCATGCAGGAGTAGCAGGTGTTGCTTATCCTTCACTTATTGCAAGAACGTTTTCTGCAATTGTCATAACAGTATTGTGTTTTAATAAGAAATTAGAAGCGCATTATGAAAAGAAATATATTTTTAAATGGAATGGACCACAATTAAAGAGAATTCTTAATATTGCAATTCCTAATGGTTTAGAAAATGGTATTTTTCAATTAGTGAAAGTGGCTTTAAGCAGTGTGGTAGCTTTGTTTGGAACGTATCAGATTGCAGCTAATGGGGTGGCTCAAAGTATTTGGTCTTTAGCAGCCTTAGTTGGTTCAGCGATGGGACCTGTGTATATTACCGTTATTGGTCAATGTATGGGTGCAGGTGACGTAGAACAAGCAGATTATTATTTTAAGAAGCTGATGAGATGGACTTTTGTTATATCTATTGTATGGAATGCACTTGTATTTGTTTCAATGCCACTTATTATGAGTTTCTATTCTTTAGCAGATGAAACAATCAACCTGGTTATTATATTGGTTGCTATTCATAATATCTTTAATTCTATTGCATTTCCATTTTCAGGACCACTTAGTAATGGTCTACGAGCAACTGGTGATGTGAAATTTACAATGATTGTATCAATTGCCTCAACAGTTGGGGGCAGATTGGTATTATCATTAATATTAGGTATATACTTTAATATGGGTGTAATAGGTATTGCAATTGCTATGTGTATGGATTGGACAATTAGAGGTATTATTTTCTATATGAGATATCGTTCTAAGAAATGGCAACAACTAAGTGTAATTTAAAAAGTCAGGATTCCTGACTTTTTTAGTATTCATTTAGTTTTTTAGAATGATGAAAATTTTGATGAGACCATGTTTTTTCTTGCTCATATTCTAGGAAAGCTTTCAGAGGTTCTAGATTTTCTTCAATTTCATATTTCTCTAAACATTCATAATACAATTGTTTATCTTCATCATAAATAATTAATGGAGCTATATTATGAATCAACAAATAATAATTAATAAGTGTTCGACCTACTCTTCCATTACCATCAGCATAAGGATGAATACATTCAAACACAGCATGGAAATAGGCTACAACCATCATATAGTTATTTCCTTTATATTCATTAATTTCATTAATAAGCTTATTCATTTCATCTTCGACATTTTTGGGTTTTGATCCTATTTCGTGAATACCCACAACATAATCATGCTTTTTAAATGTGCCAGACCTTTCTTGATTTTTATTGTATCTTATTTCATCATAAGTCCCTTTTGTCAGATTGTAATGAATTTTATGAATAAGAGATATGGATAAATGCTCTTTATCAATAATCTTAGGGAGTAAGAATTGATAACAATCTTTTTGATTAGATATTTCAAATAACGTTTTTAGATCACCAGTGTAAGATACAACAGTACCATTTTCAAAAATATCTCTTGTATGATGATAATTTGTTTGAGGATTTTCAATCTTATTAGAATTATAGGCAAAAGAAATCCAAAAATCTTTGCTTAATATTTCTAAATCTTCTTGTGTATTAAAGAAAAAATTCATAAAATTATTCCACCATGATTTTAATAATTTCTTTATTTGTTTCCTTCATACCATCTTTGCCTAGTCTTCCCACATTATGAATGGTATTTTCTATGCCCTTTGTCACAATACCATCACCACCATAGAATTGTTGGCCATGTTTATACATTTCATAACCTAATATACCCGCATCAACAGATGAAGCAATCTTAGCAGCACAAGATGCTTTAGCACCATCACAAATCATTCCTGAGGTAATGGCTAGTGCATTAACCACTGTATGCGTCATATCTTTATAGCTACCGCTGTTAAGATAGCTAATACCAGCTCCAGCCGCAGCACCAGCACTTACTGCGCCACAATAAGCTGATAATCGTCCAATGCCAGTTTTTTGATGTATAGCTACTAAATTTGACAAGGCTAAAGCACGATAAAGCTTTTCTTCATCTACACCTAATTCTTTAGCATATATAATCACAGGCACAGAACATGTAATACCTTGATTACCACTACCAGAATTAATCACTACAGGTAACTCACAACCATTCATTCTCGCATCACTACCAGCAGCCGCCATCGCTTTCGCTTTGGTTTTGACATCATCACCATAAGCATCTAATAACACTTTACCAATATTAGCACCATAATTATTTTTTATTCCTTCATTAGATATAGCCATATTATAATTTATTTGTCTATCTAATATTTCTTTAATATCACCAATATAAACCATATTGATAAACTCCCAAATATCTTTCGTATTCAATTTTTCTCTGATATCACTATGATTATCATCGGTAGAAACTGGTTTATCCAATAAAACTTCACCATTCTTTTCAATATGAACAATATTCGTATGAAAATCTGCAATTCTTACAATTGCTTCATCATTATCTTTATATACCTTAACAACAATATCAAAAATCAAATCTTCATCAATATATTCAACTTGAATATCAATATTATCTAAATACTCTTTCGTTTGTATGATTTGTTCATGTGATACCTTTGATATAACTTCTAACTTCTTAGAAGCATCTCCAGCTATAATTCCTGCAACAGCACTAGCAGGGATGCCTTTTAAATGCTCAGTATTAGGCACGATCACACTTTTCACATTTTTGATAATACTACCACTTGCTCCAATAATCACTCTATCAGGTATAACTCCTAATATTTCTCTAGCTTTAGCACTTGCATAAGCAATAGCTATAGGTTCAGTACATCCCATGGCAGGAATCAATTCTTCTTCTAATATATTAATATAAGCTTGATATAATTCATCATTTCTTTTCATAGTGACAACCCCTCTTTTGTTAATTCTATCATAATTACCAAAGAAATAAAATATTTTAAAGTTCACTTAAGTTTTGTATGTTAGAATATCAATAAAGGTAGGATTTATATGAGGTTATTATTAGCAGAAGATGAAAAAGAGCTAGTAGATGCATTGGTTGTTATATTGAAACATAATCACTATTCAGTAGATAGTATAGATAATAGTGAGGATGCTTTGTATTATTTAGAAAATCAGGATTATGATGGAGCCATACTTGATATTATGATGCCAGATATCTATGGGAGAAGCAATATGAATTGAATGAATCAATAAAAATTAAGAGGCATATATTCATAGGAAATATGTCTCTTTTATGTTATAATACGTATAAAGGAGTGGTTTTATGGGTATCTATTTAAATCCAGATAATGAAAAATTTAGGGTTATAAAATCTAAAGATATTTATGTTGATAAATCATTATACATTGAAAAAATATATCAATATGCTATGAGAAAAAACGAATATATAAGTATGTCACGTCCTCGTAGATTTGGTAAAAGTACAGATGCTTATATGTTAGCAGCCTATTTCTCAAAGGGTTGTAATTCTGCTTCTTTATTTGATGATTTAAATATTTCTAATACATCTATGTATAAAGATCATCTAAATCAACATAATGTTATTTTTATAAATATGCAGTATTTTTATGATTTCTCTGAATCGGTTGCTGAAATGATAGAAATTTTAACAGAGGAATTAATTGATGAAATTAATCAAGTTTATCATGTTCCTTTAAGAAGAAACAAGCTTCCTTTATTATTTACTGGTATATATAGGCAAACAAAAGATAAGTTTATATTTATTATTGATGAATTATGAGAAGCTTCTCATAATTCATCTTATGGGAAGTAAAATTTTAT
>JAJQFG010000099.1 GCA_021201315.1 Erysipelotrichaceae bacterium | reverse complement strand
TAGCTGGGACAGAATCAATCTGGGTACATTAAGACATTATCATATTTGAATCACAAAATAATATTAATAAAAAAATTACACTTGAAAAATATGAGATATCTGTTATAATTCTAATTGCAGTCGATAGATTGCATGCTTCAATAGCTCAGTTGGTAGAGCAACGGACTGTTAATCCGTGGGTCGTAGGTTCGAGTCCTACTTGAAGCGTTTTTTTATTAAGGAATCTACTCTAATGAGTAGATTTTTTATTTGTAAAAAATATTGATAGATTCAATAATTTTAATATCGATTAATATAAAAACATGATTTTTAAAATCATGTTTTCTTAATTTTAAATTCTATAAAATTCATTTTAATTTTTTATTTATATTCCCTCAAAATGATTTTTTATGATAAATATATGGAATTTATAAGTTAAAGTAATATAGTTAAATATACAATTGGAAAATTTTTATTAAAACAGTTGACATATACCCTCCTAGGGTATATGATAATATATATCAAGTACCCCTGTGGGGTATAAAGGAGATGAAATAGATGAACGAAGATATGATTGTTGATAAAAGTTGTCCAATGTGTAGTGGTAGACATAAGAAACGTAGCGAAGAGGATCAAAAGGCACTTCTTACAAGATTAAAGAAAGTAGAGGGACAAATTAGAGGTATTGAAAGAATGGTTGAAAATGATATTTATTGTCCAGATATACTTATACAAGTATCGGCTGCTACTGCTGCACTAAATAGTTTTAATAAAGTATTGCTAAATTGTCATATTAGAAATTGTGTTGTAGAAGATATAAAAGCTGGAAATGATGAAACTATTGATGAGTTATGTAATGTTCTACAAAAATTAATGAAATAATGAAGGAATGTGATGTAAATTATGGAACAATATATTGTTACAGGGATGACGTGTGCTGCTTGTCAGGCACATGTGGAAAAAGCAGTATCTAAACTTAATAATGTAGATTCTGTTAATGTTTCTTTATTAACGAATTCTATGACAGTTGAAGGTACAGCAAGTAAAGATGAAGTTATTAAAACTGTTGAAGCTGCTGGATATGGTGCTAGACTAAAAGGTGAAGAATCTAAAAAGATTAGTCATAGTGAGAAATTAAGAGCAGATGAAGAGGCTTTAGAAGATCACGAAACACCTAAATTGAAGAGAAGATTAATGTATTCAGTGATTTTTCTTATCATATTAATGTATATTACAATGGGTCATAATATGTGGGGCTGGCCAGTACCTAGTTTCTTTGTACACAATCATTTAGGTTTGGCACTTACTGAGATGATTTTAGCTTTTATTGTAATGTATATTAATAGAGCATTCTTTATTTCTGGTTTTCGTTCTTTATTTCATGGTGCACCAAATATGGATACTTTGGTGGCATTAGGTTCAAGTGTATCGTTTGGATGGTCATTATATATTTTATATCAGATGACTTATTTGATTACGCAAGGAACAAGTAATGCTGATTTGATGAGTTTGTATCATAATCAATTGTATTTTGAGTCAGCTGCTATGATTCCTGCCTTGATTACTGTTGGTAAGACATTAGAATCAATATCTAAAGGCAGAACAACTGATGCTTTAAAGAATTTAATGAAGATAGCACCTAAGACGGCTGTCATTATGAGAAATAATGAAGAAGTTAAAGTGGATATTGATGAAGTAGAACTTGGTGATATTTTTGTAGTAAAACCTGGTGAATCTATTCCTGTTGATGGTGTTATTATTGAAGGTAGTAGTGCTGTTGATGAATCTGCTTTAACAGGTGAATCAATACCTGTTGATAAAACAATTAACGATACACTAAGTGCCGCTACAATGAATCAATCAGGATTTATCAAAGCACGAGCAACGCGTATTGGAGAAGATACGACATTCTCACAAATTATTCAAATGGTAAGTGATGCTGCAGGCACAAAAGCACCTATCGCAAGAATTGCAGATACTGTTTCAGGTATCTTTGTTCCAACAATAATGATTATTGCAGTTGTTGTAGGAATGATTTGGTATTTTACAGGAAATGATTTAGCTTATGCTATAGAAAGAGCAATTGCAGTACTTGTTATAGCTTGTCCTTGTGCTTTAGGACTGGCAACTCCAGTAGCTATTATGGTTGGTAATGGTATGGGTGCAAAAAATGGTATATTATTTAAAACAAGTGCAGCTTTAGAAAATGCTGGTAAGATTCAAATTGTTACTTTAGATAAAACGGGTACTATTACAGCAGGTAAACCTGAGGTAACAGATATTATGGTAGAAGATGATATGAGTGAAAATGACTTATTATCTTATGCATATTCATTAGAAAAAAAGAGTGAGCATCCATTAGCAACTGCCATAGTGAATTATGGAGATAAAGAAAAAATAGAATTATTAGAAGTTAATGATTTTAAAGCATTATCAGGTCATGGTTTAAGTGGTAAAATAAATAATCATGAAGTTGTAGGTGGATCTTATAAATATATATCTAGTCAATATAAGATTTCACAGCGTTTAGGTCATAAAGCTAATCAATTATCTGAGCAAGGTAAAACACCACTATTCTTTACTTATGATGATAAAGTATTAGGTATGATTGCAGTAGCTGATGTTATTAAAGAAGATAGTGCCCAAGCTATTTCACAAATGAAGAATATGGGTATTGAAGTTGTGATGTTAACAGGCGATAATGAAAAGACTGCAAAAGCTATTGGTGATATTGCAGGTGTTGATAAAGTTATAGCAGGTGTTTTACCTGATGGCAAAGAAGCTGTTATTAGACAATTACAGAAACGTGGTCATGTGGCTATGGTTGGTGATGGTATCAATGATGCTCCTGCACTAACTAGAGCTGATACAGGTATTGCGATAGGTGCGGGATCAGATGTGGCCATTGATTCAGCTGATGTTGTATTAATGAATTCTAATTTAGCAGATGCTAGTGCAGCTATTAGATTAAGTCGTGCAACATTAAGAAATATTTATGAAAACTTATTTTGGGCATTTGCATACAATATTATTTTGATTCCAATGGCAGCAGGTATTTACCCATCTATTCAAATGAATCCAATGTGGGGAGCAGCAGCTATGTCATTATCAAGTTTTACAGTATGTATGAATGCATTACGTTTAAATTTATTTAAGGTTCATAGTGCAAAACACGATCGTCCAATGCGTAAACGTGCTTTGCCTGAAACAGATATATCAATAGAAAAGGAAATTAAAAGTATGGAAAAAACAATTAAAGTAGAAGGTATGATGTGTGAACATTGTGAAATGCATGTCAAAAAAGCATTAGAAGCATTAGAAGGCGTAGATTCAGCTGTTACTTCTCATGAAAAAGGAACAGCAGTTGTAACTATCAATGATGCATTTGACATCAATGCAGCTAAAGCCGCTATTGAAGAAGAAGGTTATACTTACGTTGGTATTGAATAAACTATAGTTGATATAAGGACAGTATAGATTATCTATACTGCCTTTTTTTGTTTATAGCTAGATTGTATCATTTGTATTATAGATAAACGTACACGCCAGTCCGTTAATAAGTAGTAGAAAAATAAAATAATTGACAGGTTAGTTTAAACTAACTATAATAAGATAAAGTTAGCAACAACTAACTTAGAAAGGAAAATTATATGTCAAAAATAATAAAATTAAATAAAAAAATTGGTTATATAACAGCCATTGTATTTTTAGGATACATGTTAATCACAATTATTCCAAGTGGATTATCCACTTCTTTTATGAAAATAATGTCATCGCTTCTTAGTCTATTGATGTTAATACATATAATAATGAGTATTTACGTTACTATAAAGATTAAAATATCTAAACATCAAATGATAAGAATAATTAGTGGATTAGTAATTTTATCATTACTCGTTTTACACATAATCTTGGCAGTGAAACTACCAGGAACTATAGCTACAACAGTATGTATTTATACTATGTTTTTAGTAACTTTGATTCATATAATTCCGTTAAAAATATTAGCTAGAGGAGGAAAATAAAATGAAATATTTATGGATTATCTTAGGTTTCTTATGTCTTGGTTTGGGAAGTATAGGTATTGTTCTTCCAATATTACCAACAGTACCATTTTATATGGCTACATTATTTTGTTTTGCACAGAGTTCACAAAAATTGCATAATTGGTTCATCAGTACAAAATTATATCAAAACCATTTAGACAGTTTTGTAAAACAACGTGCTATGACCTTAAATACAAAGATTCGTATCATTACTACTGTAACTATTGTTATGGCTATTGGATTTTTCTGTATGAGTAAAGTACCAGTTGGAAGAATTTGTCTAAGTATTGTTTGGATATGTCATATTTTATATTTTGTTTTTTATGTTAAAACAATACCAATGGAAAGTGAATAAAATATATGAATACATCAATATATATTACAGAATGTATTATCATGTGTTTGATTTTTGGAACTTTTGTTATGGTAATGGAGCTTATGGATCCAGTATCCTTTGTAAGTGATTATCCACCAAAAATCCAAAAACAATATTATGAATTTCAACATAAAGAAGCACAAAAAGAAAAAATAACTAAAATTAGCTTCATTAAAAAGATAATAGGTCTTATTGCTTTTGCCTTGATTTTTGCATGGATGGCACATATAGCAGGTGTACAAACCTTTACTGAAGCTTTAATAGCAATTTATGGGTATATGATTGTTATATCATTATTTGATGTTTTAGTATTAGATTGGATATTATTTGCGAACGTAAAGAAGTTAAGATTACCAGGAACGGAGAACATGGATAAGGAGTATCATCAAAAATGGTTTCATGTGAAAGCAATGTTTCCAATGATTCCTATATTTTTAGTTGGAGGTATTGTTGTAGCAGGACTAATGATATTCATTTGGTAGAAATGAATATAAAAACGCATACGCCTGAAGGGTTATAATAGGAAATAATATTTTGTTAAAAGAAAACGCACCCTAGTGTATAAAAGTAAAATAAAGGTACCCTGTAGCTAGTAAGTATTAGAAGTAATTAATAATTGCTAAAAGATAGGTTGACAGTTTTGTATTATATGTAAGAATATAAAAATTGACCTCTCTCACTCGCTATAGATTGAAATATTTAAATTTGTATAAAAAATTACCTTGCACCTTTGTGGGTATATATAAATATTTTCTTTAAGAAGACCCACCCCTATGTAAATTAGTAAAATAAATATACCCTATAGCTAGTAAGTATTAGGAATAATTAATAATTGCTCAAAGATAACGGTATAGTTTTGTATTATATATAAGAATATAAAATCGCCCCTTCTCACTTGTTATAGTTAGAAAAACTAAACTTAATCACAATCATATATAAAAATGCATACGGCTGAAGTTTATATAGTAGTAAATCAATAACAATTATTTGTCCCTTTGTGATATATTATAAGGACAATAATATTTTGCTTTAAGATAACGTACCCTATTGTATAATAGTAGAAATAAAATAAAGGTACCCTGTAGCTAGTAAGTAGTAGAAGTAGTTAAAAATTGCTCAAAGATAGGTTGACAGTTTTGTATTATATGTAAGAATAAAGAACTGAAATTAATATATTCAGTCTAAAATATAAGAAACTTTCCCCTTTGTGGTTATATATAAATGAATTATGATGTTAATATATAACATCATAATATTTTCTTTAGGAAAACGTACACTTTTGTATCATAGTAAAATAAACACACCTTGTTACTAGTAAGTATTAGAAATGATTAATAATTGCTTAAAGCTAGACTTATAAATTTGTATTATGTTTAAGAATAAAAAACTAAAATTAATTCATTTAGTTTAAAAAAAATACCTCCACTTTGTGAGAATATATAAATACTTTGATTAAAGCATCAATTAATTAGATTGGTGCTTTTTTATATAGAAAGGATGTGATGCTGTAATCCTTGTAACTTATCATAATCTACACTAAAGAAAGGAGAATTGTATGGAAGATTATTTTGATGATGATTTTGAATTAGAAGAAGATGAGGAATTAGATGATTTTATCTTAAAGTTAGGACAAATCATTTTAGAAGATGAATATCAACCTCACGAAGATGTTCCTGAAAAAATTGAATTAGTTAAAAAATGTTATGATGGATTAAAGTACGCTATTACAGGTGAGAATGTAAAATTAACTTGTGGATTGCATGATCCTTTTCCAAGTTGCGGTTACATATCCATTATTGGAGAAGATGTAATTGTGGTTAGTCCTGATTTGTTTGCTACTATATGTTACGCAGCTGATAATTTTAATATTTATTCTAGAATTGATGGAAAAATTCAAATGGATTTTGGATTTCATGGTCTTACAAGAAAGTTGGTGAATGTTTATGAAGAGACGGTTTAATTGGTTTAATATGGTTGTTGGAAGAGTAATTCATAGTATTGAAGGTAAAGTTGATGAAAAGAAAGAATTGTTTTTGATTGACCAATGTGAATTGATTGATAGAGCTATTGAAGAGTTCAATATGGTATCAATAGAAGCATATGTAAACAAGATAACAAAAGATATAGTAATAAAGTTAATATGCTCAGAGTTTGAAACAAATTCTGAGCATATTTGGTTTTATGACTTATTAAGTAAGGTAGATACACTACATATGAGAATATGTGATGAAGAGTTATTTGAATTTGAGTTTGTTTATGAAAATATATGGGAGGAAGATAATGACTAAGAAACGCAGAAAGAAATTAAGTAATGCTATTGAATTATTAGAAAAGTCATTACAAATTGTAGAAATTTCATTAGATGAAGAACAAGATTGTTTGGATAACATTCCTGAAAATTTAGAAAGTAGTAATCAATATGAGAGTATGGAAAACAACGTTAATTATCTTGAAGATGCAATAGTCAGTATTGAAGAAGCAATTAGTAAAATAGAAGAGGCAACACTTTAGCACCAATCAATTTGATTGGTGTTTTTTTTGTGGGAAGGTGGTTTTACAATGAATGCTGAAAAACAAGCTGGTGAAAAGTTAAGACAATTATTAAAAGAAAATGATTTAACACAAGAGGAGTTTTCTGAATTATTTGGTATTGATGTGAGAACATGCAGTCGATTTATCAATGAAGGTATTACAAAGGTAACTACGTTAGAAGAACTAGCTACCTTTTTTAATATTCAAATAAAGGAATTTTTTGAGGAGGATGAATATGAAACTAAGCAAAAAGCGTAAAGATGTAGGTGGTAAAAATTATTATAATAAGATACCACTTAATCCAAATGATAGATTTATAGATTGGGATGTTGAAGATATTTTTCAATATTTTAATGAAGACATAAAAATAATACGACAAAACATGTCCTAAAAACATAAGAATTTTATATCTATAATATTTATATGGAGGAAATTGATATGGGAGAAAAACTAACACCACAACAAAAAGCTGGTCAAAAATTAAGACAATTATTAAAAGAAAACAATATATCACAAGAGCAATTTGCTAAATTGTTTAATATAGATGTTAGAACATGTAATCGTTATATTAATGTAGGTATAAATAAGATAGATGTATTACAACAATTAGCAGATTATTTTAATATTGATATTGAAGAATTTTTTGAAGACTAAAATACGACAAAATGTGTCCTAAAAATAAATGTTTTATTCTAGTATGATATATATGAAAGGAGATTATTATGAAGAAATTATTGAAAATATTGTTAGTTATGATAATGGGATTAAGTTTATGTGCATGTAATAATAATGAAGGGGAAACAGAAGGAGAAAGTGAAACAAGTAGTGTTATTGTTAAGAAAGTAGAGGAAGAAGAAACAACTGTAGATGAAAATGAAGAAGAAATATATGATAATAGAGATGTAGAGGCAGTTGTGGAAAAAATGCTAACATTACCAATTTCTTCAACTATGACAATTGAAAACTATGCAAAAGAAGATGATAATTGTTTTTGGATTTTAAATTATAATGACACTAGTACTTTTGCTCTTGGATGTAATCCAGATAGTAATGGAAAAATTATATTTGCATTGAAACCAAGTTCTTTGGATGATGATACAGGATCAGATGATTGGCTTTATATGATGACATTTTTAACAATGGCAGTAGATACTTCATTTTCTGAATATGGTGCATATGCTTTTATTATTAATTTTATAAATAATAGAGAGGATGAACCAAGTAAAACAAAAAATGGCGTTCTATATTATTTTGAAGAAAGTTCTTATATATTTTCGATTACCTATTAATATTCTATGATTTTAAATTATTTTTAGATATAATTACCTAAAGGATGTGACATTATGGAATCTTTAATAGCAACCCTTTTAGCTCATATTATTGTATTTAAAGATAAGAAGTTGCTAAAAATAATATTAGGTATTGTTTCGGTTTTGATTCTTATTGGATTAATTGGTATGAATATGAATGAAACTGAAACTGATGATTGGCATAATTACGATGGATCAGAAATAGTTTGTCGTATAACATATTGTGGTAAAGCTCCACTTTATTCAAATTGGGAAGATAGATATTGTGAAGACCATATTTATAAAAGTGCAAATCATAGTGATGAATTTGATAGTTCAGTCATTAAAAAGAAAGTGAATACAACACCAGCTCTTACAAAAGAACAAGCTGAAAAACTAAAGGGTACAGGCTATCATGGTACAAGACCAAATTCATCAGCTGAAATAAGTGAGATACAAGCTGCCATGGTGACATGTAAGAAATGTGGCATGCATTCTGATAATGGTAAAAATAGTTTGTGTGATGAATGTAAATATAATGAGGAATTCGGGTTGGAATAATAAATAAGGATATAATGTTATGAAAGAAAAATGTGAATATTATTAACTATATAATATGGAAAAATGTGTAATATAATTATAAAAAATGGTTGGAATTTTGTGTATTTATACTGTTGATAGTGATGGAATTTTGTGATAAGATGAATTTGAAGGTGATATGATATGGATAGATTACCAAGAAAAATTGATTCTTGTTTGATAAAATGGAAAAATATGAATAATCATTTACCATTAATAGTTAAAGGTGCTAGACAAGTTGGTAAAACTGAGGCTATTGAATATTTTGGAAATCACAATTATACATCTTTTATAGAGATTAATTTTATATTACAAAAACAATATAAAACCATATTCGATGATGGCTTTGAAGTTGATACAATATTACGTAATATTTCACTTATTAATCCAAACTTTGAATTTATTGAAGGTGATACTTTGATTTTTTTTGATGAAATGCAGGATTGTATCAATTGTGCAACAAGTCTCAAATCATTTAAAATAGATGATCGATATGATGTGATTTGTTCGGGTTCATTGATGGGTATTAATTATCGTGAAATAGAATCTAATAGTGTAGGATATAAGGAAGATTATGAAATGTATTCTTTGGATTTTGAAGAATTTTTATGGGCTAAAGGATATAGTAATATTCAATTAGAATCATTTTATCAAAAGATGTTAAATACTACACCGCTTACTCAAAATGAATACAATATTATGTTAGAAAACTTTAGGGAATATATGGTATTGGGTGGTATGCCAGCGGTTGTATTTAGATTTATAATTCAAAAGAATTATAGTGGCACTTTAAAGATGCAACAACAATTATTGTTGGATTATGAAGAAGATATTACAAAATATGCTGGTGGTTTAGATAAAGGTAAAATATTGAATATTTATCGTAAAATTCCTGTTTTTTTAGGACAGGATAATAAGAAGTTTCAAGTATCAAAGATTCATAAAAGTGCTAGAAATAGGGATTATATTGGTGCTGTTGATTGGTTAGATAATGCTGGTATTATAAATATATGTTATTGTTTATCACAACCTGAATTACCTCTTAAAGGTAATTATAATCCAAATAATTATAAACTCTATTTTAGAGATACAGGATTATTAATTGGATCATTGGATGAAGAAGTACAAGAAGATTTAAGATACAATAAAAATTTCAATACTTATAAAGGTGCACTATATGAAAATATCATAGCTGATATGTTAGTAAAACAAGGTTATCAACTATATTTCTATAAAAATAATAAAGGAACAATTAAGATGGACTTCTTTGTAAGAGATGCCTCTTCATTAATCCCAATTGAAGTTAAAGCTAATGATTCAGCAACGATATCACTAAATAATCTTATTAAAAAGGATACTTATTCAGATATTCACTATGGCATCAAATTTGCTAATAAGAATATTGGTTATAATGGTAAGTTTTATACATTTCCATATTTTCTAGCATTTTTTCTAAAAAGATTTCTAAAAGAAAAACATGATCAGTAATTGATCATGTTTTAAATTCCAAGATAATTATATAAAGGCTCTTTTAACTGAGAGACTACATAACTGCTACCACCACGGTCTTTAACATCTTCAACCATTGTTGTAATAACAATTGGTGTATCACTATCAACACTCATAACAGTAAACCAACCAATCTCTGTACCAGATGTATCATCTTGTGAAGCTTTGATTTCACCTGTACCTGTTTTACCTGCTAAAGTTACAGAACTACTATAAATAGAATGTCCTGTACCATTAGAATCGCTCACAACACTGGTTAATGCTTCTAATACGGTATCAACTGTATCAGTTGAGAATGGTTCTGCCCAGACGGATTGTTCAGTTGTAGAGACAACATGTGGTGTCATCATTTGTCCATCATTAACATATAAACTATAAATAGAGGCAACTTGTACAGGATTCATGAGAATTTCACCTTGTCCATAACCACTATCAGCTATTTGAATGTCATCTTCAAAAGTATCGCTAGTATATTGTGAAGTATTTAATGCCAATTCAAATGGTATTTCTTCACCAATCTTTAATGATTCATAACCAGCTATTAAATTATCAGCACCAATCTGTAAGGCAGCTTTCGCAAAGTAAACATTATCGGATTTTACTAATGCATTATATAAGGTATTAGGTGAAGCAGCATGATCAGTTGTGACATAATAACTTCCCCAGGAAGAATCTTTTTGCCAAGAACTTTCTGTTGTTAAATCTTCATCAGGGTCTAATGTACCAGTTTCTAAACCTATAGAAGCAGTGATAGTTTTCATCGTTAAACCAGGCACATAAGTAGCTTTAAAACGATTTGTGAGTGGTTCAGCTTCATCGTTATTAAGTTCATTCCGCTCTTCTGTTATAAATCCTAAAACAAAATCATTACTATCATATGAAGGAGTACTCACTAGAGCTAATACTTCTCCAGTTGTAGGATCAAGTGCTACAGAAGCACTTTCATCATCCTCAAAAGTTTCATAAAGATCTTGTTGTAATTCAATATCAATAGTTAATACAACATCTTCACCATCTTGTACATCTATTTTAGCAATTGTTGATACTAAACTATTGTTTTCATCAACAATTCTAATTTCAACACCATTTTTACCTCTTAATTGATCTTCATAAGTAGCTTCAATACCACTTCTACCAATATAAGAATTTTCATCATATCCTTCACCTTCATGATTTTCTAAATCATCAGCTGTCACTTTTTGTATATATCCTGTTAAATGAGAAGTTATTTCACCATAAGGATAAGTTCTAATAGTTACAGTAGATAATTTTACACCATCTATTAATAATAAATCATTTACTAAATTTTCATCATTTTTACTAATCGTTTTTAATGGTACAAAAGAATCATCGGTTATCCAAGATGCACTCATAGTACTTTGTATACTCTCTACGGTTAAATCTAATAATTCAGCTATTTCTTCATAATCATCTTCACCATTTAATTTACCAGGTACTAAACCTACAGAATAAGCATCTCCCTGGGTTGCTAAAGCAATATTGTTTCTATCATATATTGTACCTCTAGAGGCATCAGTTTCAATAATTCTTACTTTATCATTACTTGTTAGTTCAGGAAAAATAAAGGAATCATTCCATACAATTTTGTTATTTTTAAACGTTGTAGTATTTTCAAAAGTAATCGTACCTGCTATTGAATCCATAGTTACTGTATAAGTTAATGTATCATTCTCTTCATCAGTCACTTCTATTTCAATATTACTAGCTTCAATACCTTTATAAATATTAGTATTACGTGTAATAAATTCTTCTTCATTATATTCTATATTAGAATCATCAATTAAAGCATACATACTTTCATAATCTTGTTGTTCAATGTAAGAATAAAACTCATTTAATGTGGATTCCTTCTTATCACTGTTAAATACAAAAAAGAATAATACAACGCCTACAACCACGACTATTGCGATAATAGCTATAATGATATACTTCATATCAAACTTCTTTTTTGTATTTATAGAACTATAGCTATAACTATGCTGACTTCTCATTATGTGCACCTCCTAAACAAATTATAGCATTATACCCTATAAAAATCAAAAAGTAATAAGAAGCGACATAATAACTAATATATGACCTAATTTATTATCGGTAATAGCATTGATTGTTTCTTTAAGTTCATTATTGGATTGATTGTACGTTAAAGTACGATATTGGAGATAAGTAGTTAATTCTTGTTTTTGAATTTCACTTAGAAGTTGATGATAAGTACCTTGAATATGTGTTTCAGGAATCATAGGATCAAAGTTTGTCCCATAGTCATAATGATAGAAATAGTTCAAGTAATTAGCATTTTGCATCGCATCTTGACTGTTTTTAAGCATTATATTTTTTTCATCTTGTTTTAAGGCTAGTGAAGCAGCTTGTTGATAAAGTTGAGCTAATAGTTTTTCGCTATAGATATAAAATTGTAATTCATCTTTCATATATACACCTCAAAGTATTATATGAAAAATAATTCTAAACGTGAAAAAAGAGACCTAGGTCTCTTATTCTTTACCATCCCAACAATATGTACATAATTGACAACGTTCCAAGCCAATAGATTCAATCATATCATCTAAACGATGATAACGTAAACTTGTAAAATTCAAACGTCTACAAATTTCATCCAACATTTCTTGATATTTTGGACTATCAGGATCACTATATTGAGATAATACTTCATCACTTACATTATCGCCTTCTAAGTCTTTAATAACTCTTCTAGCTATTAAATCTAATTCTGAAGAAGATCTTGAAAAATTTAAATACTTACATCCAAATAATAATGGTGGACATGCAGGTCTAACATGAACTTCTTTAGCACCTGATTCATATAAGAATTCTGTTGTTTCTCTAAGTTGTGTACCTCTTACAATTGAATCATCTATTAATAATAAGCTTTTATTCTTAATTAAATCTTGAACAGGAATTAATTTCATTCTAGCTATTAAATTTCTTTGTCCCTGGCTTTGTGGCATAAATGAACGTGGCCATGTAGGTGTATATTTAATAAATGGTCTTGTAAAAGGAATACCAGATGCATTGGCATAACCTACAGCATGAGCTGTACCAGAATCTGGCACACCAGCCACACTATCCGTTTTTACATTATCACGTTTAGCAAGTAATTCACCACAATGATAACGCATCACTTCTACATTTATACCTTCATATGTAGAAGTAGGATAACCATAATAAACCCACAAGAATGAACATATTTTCATCTTATCATTAGCTGGTTGTTTATGATTAATATAATCATGTGTTAAATAAACAATTTCACCAGGCCCTAAATCACAAACATGATGGTATCCTAAATTTAAGAAAGCTGAAGATTCAAAAGTGACACAATGAGCATCGTCTTTTTTTCCAATAATAACAGGCGTTCTACCTAACTTATCTCTAGCACAATAGATACCATATTTTGTCATAATTAAAATACTCATAGAACCCTTAACCGATTCTTGAACAAACTTTATACCTTCAACAATAGAATCTTTTTGATTAATTAAAGCAGCTACTAATTCAGTAGGATTAATAGATCCACCACTCATTTCCAAGAAATGTGTTTTACCGTAATCAAAACATTGTTGCTTTAATTCCTCTAAATTATTAATTCTACCTACAGTTGTAATGGCAAATGAACCTAAGTGAGAATTCACCAATAAAGGTTGTGGTTCACTATCAGATATACAACCGATACCTATATTACCAGAAAATTCATCAACATCTTTTTCAAACTTTGTACGAAAAGGTGAATTTTCAATATTATGAATTGAACGTTGAAAACCATCTTTACCATAAACAGCCATACCACCACGTCTTGTACCTAAATGTGAATGATAATCTATTCCAAAAAACAAATCCATCACACAATCATTCTTTGATACTACACCAAAAAAGCCACTCATATTCTTTCTCCTTTCATTGCAACCCTATTGTATATGATTTTTAATGTAAAGTCTATGAAAATTAAATGAGTGAATTTATTTCTTATAGGAATGATAAAATAAATTGACATACGTTAAAATGTGTAGTGCAATGTTATACATAAAGAGGTGAAAATAAACGAGTTTTTCAATCAGAATGAATGAAGAAGAAAAATTAGCAAAAAGTTATGCGGCTTTTCATGGCATAAGTTTGGGTGAGGCTTTTAAAACTGCTTTATTTGAAAAAATTGAAGATGAGTATGATATTGTACTTGCTGAACAGGCTCACAATGAATATTTAAAAGATCCTATAACATATAGTATTGATGAGGTTAAAAAGGAATTAGACTTATGAAATATGAAGTGGAATTTTCAAAAACAGCCTTGAAACAATTAAAAAAGATGGACAAATATACAAGAACAATGATTGTTAATTGGGTCGAAAAGAATTTGCAAAATTGTGAAAATCCTTATTTTTCTGAAAAATCTCTTAAAGGAAATCTAAAAGGTCAATGGCGTTATAGAGTGGGTGATTATCGTATTTTATGTGAAATAAAAGATGATAAACTAATTATACTCGTTATTAATGTAGGGCACAGAAGAGAAGTATATAAAAATTGATACGTAAATTATAAAAAACAAGTGAAAATATCACTTGTTTTTAAATTTTTATGAAAAATAATTATCTATACCATTTGCTATACCAGTTGCACATTTGTTTTGAAAAGATGAATCTGACAAATTAGAACCTTCATTACTATTAGATAAAAATCCCATTTCAATATAAATAGCTGGGACTTCACTCCAATTTAAACCGGTTAAATCATCTCTATAAGAAACACCTCTATTTTTAATGCCAGTAGCACTACAATATGCATTAATAACACTACTCGCAAGTTTTGATGAAGTGCTATAAAGTTGACTACAATATGGATTAGAACTTGTAATACATATTGTATGTGCTCCTGTTGTAGAAGATGAAGTTGTACTATCACAGTGGATGGAAATAACAGCTGCTGCATTATAGTTGTTTGCTATCTGAGCTCTTTCTTTATTAGATATATCTACATTTTGACTTGTACGTGTCATATAAACTGTATAACCTCTAGATTCTAATTCTGATTTTAGTTTTAATCCAACTTCTAAATTAATTTGTGATTCACTTTTACCACTAGCTGAACAATAAGATCCAGTGGTTACTTTAGCTTTAGTAGTAGAAGAACCAGGACCTATAGCTTCAGTTGATGAATTACCAGATGCTTGATGTCCTGGATTAATGACAATAATTTTATTGTTAGAAGTTTTTTCTTCATTTACTGTGACTTTTAAAGTAGCAGTTGCTTTATTGTTGCTTTGATCATAAGCATTATAAGTAACTGTATAATCACCAGCTTTTTTGGTATTAACATCACTTTCATAAGTATAATATCCACCCTCTATTTCTGTTTCACTATATGATAATTCTCCATCAACAGGATCTAGGATACTTTCAATATAATCAGTAGCATCAAAATTCTCACCATATTCTAATGTGACATTTTCTTTTGTTAAAGTTATAGCTGGTATTATAGTATCTTTAATTTCAACATCATAGCTCAATGTTTTAGATTGATTTTGTTTTGTTATTACAAACTCTAATGTTTGTGTACCTATAACAGAAGTATCTAATTCAGTTTGACTTTCAATCTCTCCATCTATTTCAGCTATTAAATCATTTGTTGTTGTATCACTACCATATTCAATGCCTTTTTCAATTAATACTTCATTTAAAGTTAAATTAATAGAATCATAAATAGCTTGTTTTTGTTTCTCATCATAGTACATATAACCAGCTAATGCTGCAACAAGTACAATAACAATACCTATGATTATTTTATTTTTATGTTTCTTCATATGTATTCTCCCTACATTAATTAAAACATTCTCAAAAAAAGCGAACTATGTTCGCTATTTATAATCCTCATTGACATCAAAATAAGTTAAATCATCAAAAGTCTGTCTTCTAATAACCAATTTAGATTTTCCCTTATATGTAAATACAACAGCTGGTTTAGGCAATTGATTATAATTAGATGACATCGTATAATGATAAGCACCTGTAGAAAATTGTGCAAAGATATCACCAGGTTCAGGTTTAGGTACCATAATTTCTTTAACCACAACATCCGCTGATTCGCATATCTTACCAACTACAGTCACTTTAGTATCTTTACGTTCATAGGCTTTATTCACAATAACACCATCATAATCAGCATCATATAAAGCTGTACGAATATTATCACTCATACCACCATCAACACTCATATATGTTCTAACTTCTGGTATTTCTTTTACAGTACCTACAGTATATAAAGTAATTCCTGCATTACCAACAACATATCTACCAGGTTCTACTAATACCATAGGCATAGGCCATCCACGTTTATCATAACCATCTTTAATAATATTCATAATTTCAGATGTAATTGTTTCAAACTCCAATGGTTCATCTTTTTTAGTATAGGCTATACCATAACCACCACCAGCGTTGATTTTAGTCGCCATAACACCTAATTTATCATATATTTCATAAGCAAAATTTACAAAACGATGCATAGTACTAATATAAGCATAT
This sequence comes from Erysipelotrichaceae bacterium, assembly GCA_021201315.1. GTDB lineage: Bacteria > Bacillota_I > Bacilli_A > Erysipelotrichales > Coprobacillaceae > JAJQDJ01. The sequence goes on along the minus strand of JAJQFG010000099.1, from coordinate 12,225 downwards.
AAATCAAAAACCTGTGAACCAATATGACAATGAATACCTTCAAATTCTATATGTGAAGAATCAATAATCTTTTGAATCGCACTAATATAAATACCATTTCGAGCACTAAATCCAAATTTTGTATCTTTATGTCCTGTTTGAATATAACCATGACCACCAGCTTTAATTTCAGGTACAACTCTAACTGTTGCATAAATTATTTTATCTAATTTAGAAGCAACTTCTTCTATTAATTCAATTTCATGAAAATTATCAATTACAAAATGATCAACATCATGTGCTATAGCATATTCAATTTCACTATATAACTTATTATTACCATGAAAATAAATCTTATGGCTATCAAAACCAGCTTTTAAAGCAATTGATATTTCACCTGCACTGACACAATCAATACCTATACCATATTCCTGTGCCAATTTATATATTTCTAAACAACTAAATGACTTAGATGCAAACAATGGTAAAACATTATCATATTTATCCATAAAACTATCTTTTAATTGTTGCATCTGATGTCTAATATGACCTTCACTCATCACATATAATGGTGTACCATATTTTTTTACTAAATCCATTGCGTCAACATCATCAATAAATAAACTACGATCTCTAATTTGAGCAAATGGTGTTTGTAACGTCATCCCTAATCTCTCTCCCTAATATAAATTCTTTAATGTATAATAACCATTATCTTTATCAATAATCGCTAAACAAGCTGAAATAGCTCCTTGAACAAAAACCTCTTTTGATAAAGCCGTATGCTTTACTTCAATAATTTCATCATGACCGGCAAATAAAACAGTATGTTCGCCAAAAATTGTACCTGCACGAACAGAAGAAATACCAACTTCATTACGTTCACGTTTATGATGAACTTGAGATCTATCATATACTTCTTGAGTTTCATCTATATTTTCATGAATACTATCATACAACAACTTAGCAGTACCACTAGGTGCATCCACTTTTTGATTATGATGTTTTTCAATAATTTCTATATCATATCCTTGATCATAGAAAGTCTTAGATACTTCTTTAACAATCTTATTAAGCATAGATACCCCAAAAGAAGTATTATATGATTGAAAAATAGGAATCTGTGAAGAAGCTTCTTCAATATGTAATAATTGTTGATCATTAAAGCCTGTTGTTGCAATCACTAATGCACAATGATGACTCACTCCAAATTTTAAAATATCTTCTAAATTATCTGGATGCGAAAAATCAATAATAGCATCAATATCTTCACTAACTTCAGATAAAGAGTTATACATTTTTTCGTCAATTTTTGCATCAAAGACAGGCGAAACAACGCCAATTAAATTCATTTGGTCGTTGTCTCTTACTGCTTGGGCTACCTTTTTACCCATTAAGCCAAATCCATAAACTAAAATATTCATACTAATAACCTTTCTCTTCAAATCTCTTCATAGCATCAAACAATAATTGTTTATTAGCATCAGTTGTAGGAATTAATGGTCTTCTTACCATTTCTCCACATACACCAAGCTTTGCAAGAGCTACTTTAGGCATAATTGGATTAACATCAACAAATAGATATTTACTTACATCATTAAAAGCATATGCCATTTCTTGAGCTAACTTTAAATCACCCTTCAAACAAGCTTGCGCAAACATTTCTGTTTCTCTAGGATAAACATTAGACAATACAGAAATAACACCTTTTCCACCAGCAGCAATAAAAGGTAAAATATTATCATCACAACCACTATATAAATCAAAATCTAATCCTTGTGTATGTGTTAAAACATCCATAGCATAATTAATATTATCAGTTGCATCTTTCATAGCTTGAATATTCTTATGTTTAGCAAGTTCTACAACTGTATCCACAGTAATATTCATACCAGTTCTTCCAGGTACATTGTAAAGAATCATAGGAATATCCACTCTATCTGCAATATACGTGTAATGTTCAATTAAACCTCTTTGACTTGTCTTATTGTAATAAGGTGTCACAACTAAAATAGCATCAGCACCAGCTTCTTTATTAAATTTAGCTTTCTTCAAAGCTGTCTCTGTATCATTAGAACCAGCACCTGCAATAACTTTAATACCAGTACCCTTAGCCATATCAATAACAATTTTAGTAAGTTCAAACTCTTCTTCAATCGTAATTGTAGGTGTTTCACCAGTAGTACCATTTACTAATAAAGCTTGAACACCACCATCAATCATTCTTTGAACCTGTCTTTTAAAACCATCATAATCAATACTACCATCATCCAACATAGGTAACACAAGTGCAACTGCACTACCTTCAAAAATCGTTGTCATTTTATATCCTCCTTATAAATGATATGCTTCTTTAATCTCTTTTATCGCTAAATCCATGAAATTATCAGGAATAACACATGAAATAGATATCTCTGATGTTGTAATTTGTAAAATAGGAATTTGATGTTTTCCCAATATATCAAAAATCCTTGCGGCGACACCGACTTCATTAGCCATACCTTCACCTTGTACTTTAACTTTAGCAACATTTCTGTTTTGATAAACCATAATTCTAGGATGGTCTTCTTTAACATCTTCCAAAACTTTATTCAATTTATCCTGATCACTTTGACTACATGTAAAATCAATACGCATCTCATCATCTAGCATCACTTCAGAAATCATATCAATATTGACATTATTCTTAGATATATCCTTAAAAATATCAGCAACAAAAATTGAATTCTTTTCAACATTCAATAATTTTACTTGAATAATCTTATCATCATATTCTACTTGACTAATTGCATTCATTTCATTCGCCTTCTTTCAATAAAAAATTGCAATGAACCCATTGCAATAATAAAATATCTTATTAACGCAATAGCTCTCCACTTTACCAAGTGACAGTGATATGAATCTTCTTCATACCCCCAGGATATAATAACATGCAAATCATTATCCCTTCGGCAGTTGTTCGCCTGTTTTCCTAGGTTGCATCCATTTTAGAAAACATCTTAACCTCTGCGCCTCTATTTCTTAGCTCAATACTAACACAATAAGACTTTTAAAGCAACCTTAAAATTCATAAGGTTAAGATTCTCTTACTATTATATCACTTATTTTAATTGATTTAAGATATTTCTACATTTAGAAAAAAATTTATATTTTCAAATGAAACATCAAAACTTTCATTCGATTTTACAAAAAATAATAAGAATTTTTATATTTTTAAAATACAAAAATTGTGTGGACATTTCTTTTTAAATAATATATTATACATGTGCGAGGTAAGAAAGAATGGTTTTAGAATTAGATCGACATTATGTAAAAAGAAAAGAAATAATTGAAAATATTGTAAAAAAAGCAATTGATGAAAACAATATTGAAATGGATCAAGTAACATTTGATAATTTGATTATTCACTTATCATTATGTGTATCAAGAGAATTTAATGGTTCTTATATAGCTACTAGTGAAAGTCAAATGGATCAATTAAAGAAACATGAATACTATAAAGTGTCTAAAGGTATTATTAAAGAAATGGAAAAAGAATTTGATGTATCCATAGATACCAATCAAATTAATTATACAACACTTTATTTAGCTCATATTAATTTATTAGATATGGATTTCCATTACGAATTCGATTTATTTGATGATATTATGGAAGATGTTATTAATGAAACAGTGACTAGAATTAGAGAACGTTTAGGTACTGATTTAAGAGAAAATGAAGCTTTCTATAATGGTATCACATTACACTTCTATCCAGCTTTAGAACGTTTACAAAATGATACCCAATTAACTGAAAATCCATTAAAAGATATTATTCAAATCAAACATGAAAAAGAATTCAAATGTGCAAAAATCTTTAATGAAGTTGTCCAGGAATATTACAACAAATCATTTAATGATTCAGAATTAGCTTACATTTCATTACACTTTGCGACAGCTTTTCCACAAGATAATTCAGATCTTAAGTAGTATGATGAACATACTACTTTTTTATACACAAATTTTCCACATTTATCATTTATACTGATAGTAGGAGTTGATATCATGAAAAAATTAATAATCATATTATGCATATTCGTTTTGTTTGGTTGTTCGCAAAAATTAAAAAAAGCAGATGCTATTGATAATGTAACTGATATTATCATAACAATTGATAATCTAACTAATACTTCAGCGAGCCTTTATATTGAAGAAGGGGGTTATACAGGATGTGGAATTAGTGAATGGTTTAGAATTGATATATTAAAAGATGATGGATGGTATGAGTTAAATTATATTCAAGATGATGTTAGTTTTGAGGATACTTTTTGGTATAGTAGTGCTGGCGAGGAACATATGAATTGTGATTGGGAAGATATGTATGGTGAATTATCTTCAGGAACTTATCGTTTGGTTAAAGAAGTTTATATTACAGAGGATGAAAGGGAATATATTTATGTTGAGTTTAATATTTAAATTGTTGATGGAGGAGAAACAATGCTTGGATATATAAAAGGGTATACTACTTGTACTATTAAAAAGAAATTGATCGATGAAGAATCATTAAGTGAACTTATAACAATCGATAATAATATTCAAAACAAATTAGTAGATGCAATCAGTAATGATGCATATATAGTTGGTATGAAGAAAAAGAAAATTTTAAAATGTATTTATATTTTTAATAAAGGAAACAATATACTTACCTTTTCTGAAATGATTAAAACTGATGAAATTACCGATAAAATACTTAAAGCTTTTGAAAAAGATATTATTGAAGATTTGAAAATAAAAATAACTACTAAAGAAATATCACGTGTTGATTGGAACAATATTGTGATTGAACCTAATGATACTTTAAATTGGTTAGTCATAGGAATTTCATTTGGAATATTATTTGGTATAGAATTAGATAGTATTATGCTTGGAATATGTTTTGGAGCGGTGTTTGGTTGTTGTTATGGGGCAATCGTGACACATAAATAAAAGAATACAAGAAATAAAAAAATCCTAGAATAGTCTGGAATTTTTTGTTAGAAAGAAAGGCTCCTCTCGTAAGTGATGCGGTTATCAAGTGCATTATCATTACTAGAGGAGTATGATAAATGAATAAATAATATTCAGAAGACAAAATCATTTTCATAATAAATATTGGTAGATAATATCGAAGTTTGTTATAATTGTTGTAAAAGCAGGGGGATAACATGAAAAGGATGAGAGAGGCTATTGATATTATTAGGATCAATATATGGACATTAGTGAAATATGAAGCGGTTTATAAGATATTAACATTATTGATATTTATGCCATTATTTTTAAAAGGTTTTAATGAAATAATGAATATAACAGGTTATACCTATTTAACTGCTGATAATTTATTTGAATTCTTGTTTAAACCTATAACGCTCTTGTTTTTGTTTATCTTAGTCATTCTTATGACTCTATATAATATGTTTGATATCACTACTATTATAGTGATATTAGATGCATCCTATCAAAGAAAAACAATCAATACTTTTGAAGCACTATATGCATCTTTATCTAAATGGAAAAACTTATTTTCTATAAAAAATATCTTACTACCATTTTTTGTATTATTATTAATACCATTTGTGAATATTGGTATTTCTTCGGATTTTATCTCTTCCATCAATATCCCTGCATTTGTGATGGAAGTTATTGAAGGTAATAGGATATATCATATTGCTTATTATATAGTGATGATTATATTTGTGATAATACTTATACTATGGATGTATTCATTACATTATTTTGTTTTAGAAAATGAAAACTATTTTTTAGCAATTAAACATAGTATGGCTTTAGGTAAGCATAAGCATATTAAAGATATATTGATTTTAGCTTTGATTCAAATTTTTTAATAGGTTTATATTTGTTATTTGTTGGAGTTGGTGTATTAATTATATATGCTATGAATGCATTTATTAATAATGTTATTTTTAAGAGTATTATTTCTACTTTGGTTGTTGGTATAGGTGCTTTGTCTTTTGTAATATTCACAGTTTTATCTACACCAATGAATTATAGTGCCATTAGTGTTTTATATTATGCTCGAAAAGAAGAAAAAGGGGAAGACTGTCAACATATTGAATTCAAACATATACATTTATATGAAAACTTATATAAAAAGTTTAAAAAGATTATTATTTATTTAAGTGCAATTGCTACGGTATTAGGAATTGTGTTTGCTTATAATGTATATAAAGGCAACTTTAATCTTAATATTGAATATATACGTACAATGGAAGTGAGTGCCCATAGAGGAGCATCGGCTTATTATCCCGAAAATACGATGAGTGCTTTTCAAGGTGCTGTGGATTTAGGAGCTGATTGGATAGAATTAGATGTTCAACAAACTAATGATGGTATTATTATTGTGAGTCATGATACCAATTTTAAAAGAATATTAGGTTTAAATAAGAATGTTTGGGAAGTGACTTATGATGATATTAAAGATTTGGATGCTGGTAGTTTCTTTAGTGGTGAATATAGTTATGAACGTATACCAATATTAGAAGATGTTGTGGCGTTTGCAAAAGAGAATAATATTAGATTAAACATTGAACTCAAACCCACAGGGCATGAAATAGATTTTGAAAAAGGTGTTATTGATATTGTTAATGCATATGATTATCAGGACTATTGTGTTATTACATCACAAACATATAGTGCTTTAAAGAATGTTAAAGAATATGACGAAAATATCAAGACTGTTTATGTAATGGCTGTTGCTTATGGCAGAATAACAAACTTAGAGTATGCTGATAACTTTAGTGTTGAAGCATCGAATGTTAGTAAATCACTTGTTAAACAAATACATAATGCTAATAAAGAAATATATGTATGGACAGTTAATAGTGAAAGTGCCATAATAAAGATGATAGATTACAACGTCGACAATATCATTACTGATGATATTACTTTGGCTAAGGATACCATTATGGAAAGCAAGACAAGCAATATGATCAATGAATATGTTGAATTTATTGAAAGTATATTTTAAACAACAATTATTGAACACTAGAATTTCTAGTGTTTTTATATTGTATTGTTGCAAAGGAAATAAAAGGTATGAAATCTGCATGAACAATTATAAGGTTGTCTTAACGTATGTCAACATGGCTTGGTGTTATAGCAACAAACTAGTATTGCCTGGGCAATATTTTTGACAAGTAAAGTTGGTAATAGTAATATAAAGATGCAAAACTTGTTAAAGGAGAATGTACAATGGATAAGCAAGATATTGAGATGTTTGATGTATTAGATGAAGATGGACATAAAACAGGAGAGAAAATCAATAGAAGAGAAGCTCATGAAAAAGGAATCCTTCATGGAGCCAGTCATATCTTTATATATAGAGTTAAAAATCATAAAATAGAAGTATTACTACAAAGAAGAAGTAGCAATAAAGATAGTTTTCCTAATTGTTTGGATACATCATCAGCAGGACATGTTGAAGCAGGTATGAATTTTGATGATACAGCTTTAAAGGAATTAAGAGAAGAACTAGGAATTATTGTAGATGCAAGTGAAATACATTATGAATATAAAATGAGATATTCTAGTATTGATAAATTTTATGAAAAGATATTCAATAATCAAGAAATTATTTATATTTATACATTAAAGAAAGATATTGATATTAGTGAATTAAAGCTTCAAAAAGAAGAAGTATCAGATGCCGTTTGGCTTGATGGTGATGAAATCTCAGATAGACTACATCATAAAGATCCAGAATTTTGTATATTTGAAGATGAATATGATAAGGTTTTAAAAATAATTAAAGAAAGAGAATACAACAATTTATAAAGAAGTAGTTAATTTCATTGAAATAAAAAAAGTTTGAAGAATTGTTTTATTTAGATGATTTTTTAAGAAATAATCACTATAAATTGAATTCGTATATTAACATTTGTAAAAGTACGATTATAATAAGTTGCAAGCGACGTAATAGAGGTAAAACATGGAAATAATGAATATAAAGATTCTTAATACTGCAATAGAAAATATTTTAAATAGAGATTTTGCAGAGTTTGATATAACCTATACTCAAGCAACGGTAATAGGATTTTTAAATCAACACAATGGTGAAGAAATTTGTCAACGTGATATTGAGAATGCGTTGGGTCTTTCTCATCCAACTATGAGTAGTATTTTAAAACGTTTGGATGAAAAGAAATTGATAAGAACGGAAGCTTTAGCTACAGATCGTCGATATAAAAGAGCGGAATTAACTGATAGTAGTAAGAAAATGGTTGATACTATTCAGCAAAAGATAAATAGTATCAATGAACGTTTAACGCAAGGACTTTCTCAAACAGAGGAAGAAGAGTTTGAAAGAGTTATGAATGTGATGATTCAAAATACTAAATAAAATTTTAAAGAAATAGGTCGCAAGCGACTAGAAAGGAAGGAATTATGAAATATTTAGTAACAGGTGCAGATGGTAAATTAGCAGGTAGAGTAGCAGAAATTATGTTAAAAGAAGTAAATGGTAAGGATCTTGTTTTTACTTGTCCTAACATTGAAAGATTATCACCAGAAAAGAAACAAAGATGGGAAGAAAGTGGAGTAACAGTTAAAGAAGCTAATTATGACAATGAAGAACAAATGGTTGAAGCTTTTACTGGCGTTGATCGTATTTATTTTATTTCAAGTATTATTAATGGTCCAAAGCGTGTTGAACAACATCGTAAGGTTATTGAAGCATGTAAAAAAGCTGGTGTTAAGCATATTACATATACTTCATTCTTTGGAGCTAACAGAGAAGGATATAATCAATATGTACTTCCAGATCATAGAGCTACAGAAGCAATGCTTAAGGAATGTGGTATTGAATATAACATTTTAAGAAATAATTTGTATATGGAGAACTATTTAACTACATCTGTTATGTTGGCAATGTTAAGCAATAATGTGTGGGGAACCACTGCTGGTGAAGGAAAGGTAAGTTGTATTGCTAAAGACGATAGTGCAGCATGTGGTGCAGCTCTTCTTCTTGGAAAAGGTGAAAAGAATCAAGATTATGATTTAACTTGTTTAGAACCAGTTAGTCAAAGAGATATTTGCAATATGATTGCAGAAAAATCAGGTATACCTTTTGTTTACAAACCAATGAATGAAGAAGAATTCTTAGAATATCTTGAAGCTCTTCATATTCCTAGAACAACTGATGGTGATTTTTCACAAGCACCTGTTCCATTCTGTAGTAATGATATGATTACAAATGAAGCTGGTATATCTGAAGGACAAATGGGTATTGTTACTCATGATGTTGAAAAATTACTAGGTCGTAAGCCGTTAGAAGTAAGAGATCTTTTAGATGAATACAGTTATGTTTGGAAGAATAAAGTTAAAAATTGGAAAGAAATGTACTAATTTTATAAAAAAGGCTTTAAGCCTTTTTTATATTGCCTAATATTAAGTGAACATTTATAATAATAACAAGAGTTAGAAACTATTGAAGATGATAGTTAACCAGAATTTTAGGAGTATGTTATGACAATTGAGGAAGAAATATTTAAAAAATCAAGTATAGTTTTTGATAAGCTTATATCTTATGGCTTTATAAAAGATAATAATATATATCAATATACTACAAATATTCTTGATAATAGTTTTAGGGTAGAGATAACGATTAATTATAAAGGTATTATTAATGGTAAAGTTATTGATAATGATTTTGATGAAGAATATACCAATTTTAGAGTGAAAGGTGTTAAAGGTGATTTTGCAAGTCAGGTATTAGAAGCTTATCAAGATATATTAATTGATATAAAGGATAAATGTACTAAAAAAGAATATTTTAATAGTCCACAAACCAATAGAATATCACAACTTATTTATAATCAATATCATGATGTACCAGAGTTTCTATGGGAAGATGATGATGAAACTGGTGTGTTTAGAAATCCTCATAATGGTAAGTGGTATGGTATTGTTATGTATATTAATCAATCTAAATTAGATAATAAAACTGATAAAGAAGTAGAAATACTTAATATTAAGCTTGATGATAAAGTGAATGATTTACTCAATAAAGATGGTTATTATAGAGCTTATCATATGAATAAAGATAAATGGTTAAGTATTATCTTAGATGAAACATTAGATGATGAAGAAATTATGCAATATATAAAAATAAGTCACCAATTCGCTGAAACAATTGATGAATGGATTATACCTGCGAATCCTAAGTATTATGATATGATTCATTGCTTTGATGATAAAAATATGATTACATGGAAACAAACAAGTAAGATGCATGTTGGTGATATTGTTTATATGTATGTTACTAAACCAATAGGTGCAATACTTTATAAATGTCAAGTTATGGAAGTAGATATTCCCTTTGAATATCAAGATAAAAATCTAAGAATATCAAAAATAATGAAACTTCAATTATTACAAAGATATAATAAAGATCAATATACATTTGAGGTATTAAATCAATATGATATTAAAGCAATTAGAGGTCCTAGAAGAATGAGTGAAGCATTAAGAAAAGCAATGAATGATTAGATGAAAAGATTAATATTTTGCAAATATTATTGAGTTTTCTTTTGGATTTGTTTATACTAATAGCAGATAACTTGTGAAGGAGAAACACTGGGTCCCATAATGGGTTAGGTATTTAATACTAAGCATTCCTATGTGCCTGGGGTTATCTTTTTTTATAATATATATTAGATTTCTGACCTCCAGTTTTGTTTTGTGGTATAATGATGATACTGGAGGTAGGATTATGATTAGATTTGAAGATATTGAACAACAAGATATTCCTGAATTTAGAGGTGGCACTGGTGTTACTAAAGCCCGTATGTTTGTAGATGACTATAATAAGATTGCAGAAATCACATTACAAAAAGACGTTTATGTCGGAGAGCACGTGCATGAAGTAGATAGTGAAATAGTCTATATATTAAAAGGTATTGCTAATTGTGTATTAGATGGTGAAGAAGAAATTGTCACTGCAGGACAAATTCATTATTGTCCAAAAGGGCACACACATTATATTTATAATTGTCATGATGAAGATTTAGTGATGTATTGTGTTATTCCTAGACATGAGTAAAGACCAACGAAAGTTGGTCTTTTATCTATATTTTTGGATTCTACAAGTGTGATGTTTGTAATCTTTTTTTCTGCTATCACTTTCATAACTAATACCTATTAGTAGTAAGTTATCTTTGTAATGCTCAAAAGCTTTAAAATAATCTCTACTATTTATTTGATTAATAGCGTGATCAACAGATTTGTTCCATTTAAGTTCCACAATCATGGCTGGATTAGTTGGATCAATAGGAATAAAACCTATATCACAAAAACCCTTGCCACTAGGCATTTCTCTTAATATTGTGTAATAATCCTGGGCTGTATAATATGCCATTAATATTGTAGTACTTAATGCATCTTCATTATTGTATTTTAGAGGTGATGTAATATAAGAATCATGCACTTCTTCCAGTGTCTGGGCTACTGCTTCTTCATCTAAATTCCAAGTTGCTTCTAATAATCTATCAGAATTTTGAATCAGTTTCATAGTTTCAGGCCATTTAACTTCTTTGATTACAGAAACAAACGAATCTGATACTTCTTTATTTGGAATATAAGTACTATTTAGCTTACTATCATAAGCTAAATATCCTAAATGAATAAGTAAAGTTAATACATCATCTTTAGAGGTAACGTTAGCCATATCGTTAGTAAAAGTTGAGGTATCAACAGGTATCTTATCACCAACTAATAGTCTATGAATTGCATCTTTTAAGCCATCATAGTTAGAACTAATATATTTTTTAAGATTTTCAAAAGAAGCAGTTTTAGACCAATAGTTACCTAATTTTTTTGTTGTCATAGCTTTTACAATTGATCTAGGACTATAAATAGAAGTACCATTTTTAAAATGATAACCATCATACCAATCCTTAATAGCACCAAAATTCATATCATACTGATAACATAATTCTTTAACTTCACATTCAGTAAATCCCATATAGTTTTCATAAGTCATGGGATCTAACATAGATATTTCATCAAACATATTAATTGCACTCTCATCACCATATTTTTTAATAGGAAGAATACCAGTCATATAAGCTAAGGCAACGTATTCTTTCTCTTTTAGAAGTTCATTCATCAATACAAGAAAACTGTCTTTATCTTCTTTTGTGCTTTTGGCATCTCTTAAGACACAATCCCATTCATCTTATGGGAAGTAAAATTTTATGGGAAGTAAATTGAGAA
>JAJQFG010000054.1 GCA_021201315.1 Erysipelotrichaceae bacterium | reverse complement strand
TTATTATAAGCAAATCTTCTAAAAATTAATGGTGTAAACTTCGAAAGACGAGTATGAACCCCTATAACATAATAATACAAATTATTGAAAAATCCAATAATAAATATTAAAAAAATTTAATTTTCTAATATTTATATATATGTTATAATGTAAACAAATAGGAGGAAAAATATATGGGCTATAAGGTAAATTGTGAAAAAATCAACGATATCCTTAAAGAATTATCTAAAGAATACGATATTTATGCACCAAAAAGATTTTTAAAAGCAGGTCGTTATTCTGATACAGATATTATTCGTTATGATATCATTGAAAAAGCAGAAGATATTGTCTTTGATGAAAAATCAGATTTTCCAGCTAAAGAAGTGTTGAGTCCAATTACTCAAACATTATTCTATTTCACTGAAGATGAATATCGTGAAAGCAAATGTACTTCAAAAAAGATTCTTATTTTTATGAGACCTTGTGATATTAATGCAATGGAGCATCAAAATAAGATTTACTTAGAGAATGGAGGCTATGCTGATTTATATTATCAAAGACTTCAAGAAAAAATTAAAATTGTCATGATGGAATGTGCTAGTGGATGGGATACATGTTTCTGTGTAAGCATGGGTTCTAATAAAACAGATGACTATTCTTTAGCAGTAAGAAATCAAGGCGATAACTGGCTAGTTGAAGTTAAAGATGATACTTTTAAGGGATATTTTGAAGGTGAAGAAGCACCATTTGATGTGAAATTTGTTGAAGAAAATGAATTAACATTAGAAATTCCTGAAATTAAAAATAAGGATGTATTAAACAAATTAAAAGTTCATCCAATGTGGCAGGAATTTAACAGTCGTTGTATTTCATGTGGTGCTTGTACAATCGCATGTTCAACATGTACATGTTTTACTACTACTGATATTATCTATGATGATAATGGTCAAGTAGGGGAAAGAAGAAGAAGATCAGCATCTTGTCAAATTGATGATTTTACAAATGTTGCTGGTGGAGGAAGTTACCGAAATACTGCGGGAGATCGTATGAGATATAAAGTGCTTCATAAATTCCATGATTATAAAGCACGTTTTAAAGATTATCATATGTGTGTAGGTTGTGGTAGATGTATTGATCGTTGTCCAGAGTTTATTTCTATTGTAGCAACAGTAGAAAAGATGGCAAAAGCTATTGAAGAAATTGAAAAGGAGGGTGCATAATATGAATAATCCTATGAGACCTAATCCTTGTGAAATATTGGATATCAAAAAAGAAACAGCTCATGAATGGACTTTTAAAGTAAAAACAGATGCTGTGCCAAATCATGGTCAATTTATGCAATTATCAATCCCAAAAGTTGGAGAAGCACCTATTTCTATTTCAGCTTATGGAGATGGATGGATGGACTTTACAATTCGTGCGGTTGGTAAAGTTACTGATGAAATTTTTAATAAAAAAGTTGGCGATACTTTATTTTTAAGAGGTCCTTATGGTAATGGATGGCCTTTTGAAAAGGAATTCAAAGGTAAAAATTTAGTATTTGCAGTTGGTGGAACTGGTTTAGCACCAGTTAGAAGTATGCTTAATAAATGCTATAATGAAGATTGTGCTAAGAGTGTAACATTAATTGCAGGTTTTAAAAATGAAGAAGGTATTGTATTTAAAGAACAACTTGAACAATGGAAAGAGAAGTTTAATACTTTCTATACATTAGATAGAGATAAAATTGATAACTGGAATGTAGGTTTTGTTACTGAATATGTTCCTAAAGTTGATTTCGATTCTTTTGATGGTGACTATGAAATGATTATTGTTGGACCTCCTGCAATGATGAAATTTACAGCTCAAGCTGCAATGAAATGTGGAGTTCCAGTTGAAAAAATCTGGGTTTCTTTTGAAAGAAAAATGTCTTGTGCAATTGGTAAATGTGGACACTGCCGTATTGATGAAGTTTATGTATGCTTAGATGGTCCTGTCTTCAATTATACTGTTGCGAAAGATCTTATTGATTAAGGAGGGCGACAGAATGAATAAGGATATAGATGTAAAAAAAGTCAGAATAAACAATTATAGACAATCTAAAGTACCTGGTGAATTCATGCTTCAATTACGTTTGCCTGGAAATTTAATCGAAGCTAAATATTTAGATGTTATTAAACATATTGCTGAAACTTGGGGTGATGGTTTATTCCATATTGGTACTCGTCAAACACTTAATGCTACTGGTATCAAATATGAAGATATACCAGCTGTTAATGAATATATTGAAACATATATTACAGAAGTAGAAGCTCAAAGTAATGTAAATATGAATCGTATTGGTTTAGATGATGTTGAATGGGATCCTAAATCAGGATATCCAACTATTGGTGCTAGAAATATTATGGCTTGTATTGGGAATAGACATTGTATTAAAGGTAATTGTGATACAACTGCTATTGCCAGAAAAATTGAACCATTGATTTTCCCTTCACATTATCATATTAAAATCGGATGTGCAGGATGTCCTAACGATTGCGTTAAAGCTAATTTCAATGACTTTGGTGTTATGGGTGTCTCAAAAATGACATATCATCCTGAACGTTGTATTGGTTGTGGTGCTTGTGCTAGAGCTTGTGAACATCATGCTACACGTGTATTATCTTTAAATGATAAAGGTAAGATTGATAAAGATACTTGTTGCTGCGTTGGCTGTGGTGAATGTGTTATTGCATGTCCTACAGGTGCATGGACTAGAAGTACTGAAAAGTTCTACCGTGTAACTTTAGGTGGACGTACTGGTAAGAAAGATCCACGTTCTGGTAAATTATTCTTAAATTGGATCAAAGAAGAACCATTATTACAAATGTTTGGAAACTGGACAAAATTCTCTGCATGGGTTATGGATAACAAACCTCAGTATTTACATGGTGGTCACTTAATTGATATGGCTGGTTATCATAAATTTAAAGAAATTATCTTAGATGGCGTAGAACTTAATCCAGAATGCTTAGTTGCAGAAAATATCTATTGGGCTGAAAATGAACAAAGAGGAAACTTACATTTACTTCCATTAGAAAAGCATGCAAAAGCTGGACCACAAGAATAAAAATATTCACTGCGTGTTT
This sequence comes from Erysipelotrichaceae bacterium, assembly GCA_021201315.1. Lineage (GTDB taxonomy): Bacteria > Bacillota_I > Bacilli_A > Erysipelotrichales > Coprobacillaceae > JAJQDJ01. The sequence goes on along the minus strand of JAJQFG010000054.1, from coordinate 1,869 downwards.
TTCATAAACACGCAGTTTATTTTTAAAAGAGGTGATTAAAATGTTTTATAGAGGAAGAAGATTAAGAAAAAATCCTACAATTCGCTCAATGATGCAAGAAACAAAATTACATAAAAGTAATTTAATATTACCTATTTTTGTTTGCGAGGGAGAGAATATTTATCAAGAAATAGATTCTTTAAAAGGACATTATCATTATTCTATTGATAATTTATATAGAATTGTTGATAGGATGAATGAAAGTGATATTAGATCATGTATCTTATTTGGTATTGTAAATCATAAAGATGCATGTGGAAGTGAAGCTTTCAATGATAATGGTATCGTTCAACAAGCCATTAAAAAGATTAAAGAATTGAATAAAGATATTTATGTTATTGCAGATGTTTGTATGTGTGAATATACAGATCATGGACATTGTGGTATTTTAGATAATGATGGCTATGTAAATAATGATGAAACATTAAAATATTTATCTAAAATAGCATTAAGCTATGCTAAAGCTGGTGTTGATATGGTTGCTCCTAGTGATATGATGGATGGTCATATTTTAGCTTTAAGAAATATATTGGATGAAAATGGTTATACAGACTTACCAATTATGGGTTATAGTGCCAAATTTGCTTCAGCATACTATGGTCCATTTAGAGAGGCTGCTCATTCTACACCTTCTTTTGGTGATCGTAAAAGCTATCAAATGGATTATCATAATGGCCAAGAAGCATTAAGAGAGGTCGAAGCTGATATTAATGAAGGTGCAGATATTATTATGGTTAAACCTGCAATGGCTTATTTAGATGTCATTAAAGAAGTTAGTACAAATTATAATATGCCTCTTTGTGCTTATCAGGTCAGTGGGGAATACGCTATGTTAGTATCGGCTGTAGAACAAGGTCTTATGAATGAATCTGTCATAGAGGAGAGTTTAATAGCTATTAAACGTGCTGGAGCACAATTAATTATCACATATTTCGCTTTGGATATTGCTAATAAGTTAAACAATTAAAATGAGGTATTAAAATGAGCAGGATTGAAACATCAATGTATCAAGTTAAATCAATGAAACCTCATTTTCATAAAGATGAACTAGAGATTATATTGGTACTAAAGGGAGAAATTACATATTATAAAGTCGAAAGAAAAGTTCAAGTCAAAGCTGGTGAATTTGTCTTTGCCAATAGATTTGTACCACATTATATAGAAAGTGATAATGCTACTATTTTAACATCAAAAATTAAAATAGAAGAATTTAAACATATTTTTCCACGTATTGAATACGTTGAATTTATGAACTTTGATGAACTAATGATATTAGATAGGCCATTAAAACAAAGAATTAATCAAATCTTAGAAGAATATATCATTAAAGATTATTTATTAAAAGATGATCAAGATTCCAAACAAAAATATTTTAACGAGGATCTTATTGTTCAATTGCTTTTTACTCATTATCAACTCATTTCACATCTCAATAAAAAAGAAAATTATTTAAAAGATGATATTTTAGATCGATATTATCTAATTGTTGAATATGTATGGACACATATTCACGAAAAGATAGTTGTTGAAGATGTATTAAAATGTGTTTATATGAATGGTGCTTATTTTTCTCAATTTATGAAAAGTGTAAGTGGTAAAGGCTTCAAAGAATTTGTTACATATCGTAAATTGATTATATGTGATGAAATGCTTATTGAAACAGATAATTCAATGATTGAAATTGCCGATAATGTAGGTATAAGAGATATGAAGTCATTCTATATTATTTTTAAAAGATATTTTCAAACATCACCAGCAAAATATCGTGCATTAATTAGAGAAGTAAAAGATAATTTTAAAAAAATTGATGATATGGCTATTATTAATGAT
>JAJQFG010000084.1 GCA_021201315.1 Erysipelotrichaceae bacterium | reverse complement strand
ATATTGGCTTTTTATTTGTGGGCTATTTATTGCTTATTTCGTAACAGCCCCTTTTCTCTTTATTTAGATTTTGCTAATATTCATAATGACCTTTACATGAAAATATTAAAACAGCATCATTATTAACTGCATAAACAAGTCGATGTTTATCATCAATTCTTCTGCTCCAAAAACCAGTAAGATTTTCCTTTTAAGGGTTCAGGCTTTCCGATACCAGCAAAAGGATTTCGTTGAATATCTTTAATAAGTTGGTTTATACGTTTTAACGTTTTTTTATCTTGTTGTTGCCAATATAAATAATCTCCCCATGCATCAAAATCCCATTTAATTCCTTTCACCTGCATAATTATTCTTCCTCAATTAATGCATGTTCTTCAAATGTTAAATTGCCTGCTTTATAATTAGCCATTTTCGTTTCTAAATAGTTAATATTACTTTCTGAATAAAATGGATCAAGATCAATATTAAAAGGTATTCTTTGTTCTCTAACAACTTTACTTGCAAAAATATTAAAAGCAACTGACATATTCATTCCTGTTTTGTTACAAAACTCTTCAAATTGTTTTTTTAAAGACGCATCCATTCTTACATTTACCATTACTGATTGCCCCATTTTCTTCATCTCCTTTCACATATATTCTATCAATATATAAATATATTGTCGATACAATGTATTTATATTATAAGAAAAACTGAAAGTTTAACTTTCAGCTTTTCTTATAGTTATTTCTCCAGAATTGAGATTTTTTTCTTTGTTGTCCACTAATATTTTTAAACTAGCATCATCATTAATGTCCAAAACATATGCATTATAAGATTCATTGTTTTGATAAACAATGATATCTTGATGCAATATACATGAATACTTCTTATAATCATCCATAAAAGATAGATGATTATAATGATCATAGAAATAATTGAGAAAATCTATCATAATTTTTTCCCTTTCAACAAACACATCACATTCATTTTCTAAACTGGTTGCTATATCTTTTAAATTATCAGGAAACTCTTGTTTATGTACATTTAAACCAATACCAATAACCATCTTTTGTATTTGCGCTGTATTCATTTCTAATGCTGCTTCACATAAAATACCAGCGACTTTTTTATTGTTTAATATAATATCATTCACCCATTTAATAGAAGGTTCTAATGGATAATTATTCATAATCGCTTTAACAAGACTTACAGCACATAAAGCTGTAATTTTTAAACTATCATAGATTGTTAATTGTGGTTCTATCACAAAAGAAAAATAAAGTCCTTTTTCCTTTGGAGAATGAAACGATCTGCCGTTTCTACCTCTACCATGACTTTGATAATCTGCAATCACAACATCACCTTGACGATATTGAGTACCTTTCATTAAATTATTGGTAGAAGGAACCTCATCGTAATATTCAATGTTTTTATAGAAATTTGGTATTTGATTTTGAATATGATTGATAAAGATAATATCACTATCTTTATGCAAACAATATCCTTTCCTAGTAGATGATTGTATATCATAACCCTTATCAATAAGCTTTTTAATATGCTTAGAAATAGTTGTGCGTGATACCTGCAATTGATTACTCATCATTTGTCCTGATATGTAGTTTCCTTTTTCTTTACTAAGCATTTCTAAAATTGCATTTTCCATTATCATAACTCCTTGCGTGGATTATATCATATTTCTTAAAAATTCCTAGTAAAAAATTAAATTTTTGTTGATAAATAAGCATCTTTTTGATTATAATTGATTGGGTGATAAAATGGGAATAGGAATTATACTTGCAAGTAGTCAGCATGATAAAGCAAAAATAATTGAAAACATATTAAAGGATATAGTGAATGATGAAATCATCAATTTTGGATGCTTTGATGGTGAAGAATTAAGTTATGTAGAAGTATCCATATTAATTGGATTACTGATTAATAGTGGAAGTGTGGATTTTGTGATAACAGGTTGTTCATCAGGACAAGGTATGATGCTAGCTTGTAATACTATGCCAAATGTTATATGTGGATATGTACCAACAGTAGGCGATGCTTATTTGTTTAGACATATTAATGATGGTAATGTTGTATCGTTATCGTTTGGACTAAACTATGGCTGGTGTGGTGATATGGAAGTTAGATATATTTTAGAAGTTTTATTTGATGATATTGATTATCCTATCGATGATATTTCACGAAAACAACATGATACAGTATTGCTAAAACAGATAAATACATTATCTAAAGTAGATATGATTACATTATTAAAATCATTAGATTATCATCTTATACAAAATTTATTAACTAAGAAAAATGTGATTAAATATATCATTAATTACTCCACAAATGTTGATTTAGTTGAATATTTAAAAAGTTTATCCTAATGTTTTTTATATAATTACTTTACAAAGTTGATAAATAGGTATAGTATTATATATGCAGATGATGTTTCTTCATCACCAAATATAATTAAATATATTAAAGTCTTTGGGGTTAGGTGAAATTCCTTACCGGTGGTAGAGTCCACGACCCGCATTTGCGGCTGATCTGGTGAAATTCCAGAACCGACGGTAGAGTCCGGATGATAAAAGACATTTTCTGTAATGTTGACCTTAGATGCATCTAAGGTCTTTTATATTATATTGGAGGAGAAAAAAATGAGAAATTCAAAAGTAAAAGAAATGACATTAATTGCAATTATGGGTGCTTTAGGAGCTGTGTTAATGATGACTTTACATTTTCCAATTCCTTTTATGCCACCATTTATGGATTTTGATTTAGCAGCTGTTCCTGAACTTATTGGAGGTTTTGCTTTAGGACCTGTTGCTGCAGTGTTGATTATTTTGGTCAAATTGTTGATTAAGCTAGCAATCATGGGTACAACAAGTATGATGACGGGTGAAATTCAAAACTTTATCTTAAGTTGTGCTTTGGTATTACCTGCAGTACTTATTTATCAAAGAAATAAGACAAAGAATACTGCTTTAATTGGTATGGTTGTTGGAACAGTTGTGACATCTATAACTGCTATATTTACGAATATTTATATTATTATACCTTTCTATGTATCATTAATGGGTATGTCAGTGAATGATATTATACAAATGTGTACAGCCGTTAATCCTTTGATGACGGATACAATTACTTTAGCTATTTTTGGTATTGTACCATTTAATTTGATTAAAGGTTTTGCTTGTAGTGCAGTCACATTTATTTTATATAAGCGATTAAGTAAATATATTAAGAATTTTGTGAGGGGATATTAATGGAATTTAATGAAGCAAAACAATATATATTTAATAAATTAGCACCTTCTAAAATAATGGCATTAGCTACTTCAGTTAACGATCATGTTATGGTAAGAAATGTAAGTTGTTTGATTTATAATGATGCCATTTATTTTAAAACTGATAAAAATTTTAGAAAAACACAACAATTATATGCTAATCCTCATGTGGCTTTATGTTTTAATGGTATTCAAGTAGAAGGCAAAGCAGAAATTAAGGGTTTGGTTATTGAAGAAGAAGGAAGAGTTTTTGAAAGGCTTTATAATCAATATTTATTTGGTAGTTATAATGCATATAGCCATGAAGAAGATGAAATATTAGTAGAAGTCAAACCTTCATTTGTAGAAATATGGGATACAGATGAAAATAATAAAGCATTTCAAATATTTGTTGATTTTGATAAAAAAGAATGTATCTATAAGGAGTATGACAAATAAGTCATACTTCTTTAATTTAACCACAGAAATTCCATATTTAGATAATATAATATTTTTGTTGTAAAACAAAAATTGAAGTGTATAATGAATATGATAGAAATGAGGGTGTTTAATGAAAAAATTAGTAAGTGCATTAGTATCTAGGATATTTTTACTAGTTATAACACTTATTGCAACCATATTTTTTAGTTATGTTGTTTATCAACTACAAATTCTTCCAACCAGGTATTTTATACCAATGGTTGTTATATTATTATTAATATGCATATTATTATATATAGCACAACGAGATTCTGAAAATAGTCATATATTAAGGGTAACTTTAATGAAAATCATCAATATTGCTTTAGCTATTGCTTTGGCTTTTGCATCTTTAACCGCAATGAAAGGTTCTAGTTTTTTATCTTCTATAACAGGAGCTTCAACCCAAAAGATTGAAATGAATGTTGCCGTATTAAAATCATCTAGTACATATCAATCTTTAGAAGATTTAACTGGTTGTGATTTTGGTGGCAATGTTCAAGATTCAGTTAATGTTAATAAAACAGAAGCAATGATAGAAGATGAGATAGGGGATATTAGTGTTACTACTTATTCTAGTTATACAAAATTGGTTGAAGCATTAGAAAATTTTGAAGTTCCTGCAATTATTATCAAAGCAGTGGATATTGATTCATTAGATGACATAGATTCTTCTTTTTCTGATAAAATCAATATTATTGCAACCTTTACGATAACGATAGCATCAGTTAGTGCTAACAGTGCTAATGTAACCCAGGAAGCTTTTAATATTTTTATTTGTGGGACTGATAAAACGGGATCAATAGATACCTTTGGCTTATCTGACGTTAATATGATTGTGACTGTTAATCCAACTACCAAACAAATATTATTAACATCAATACCAAGAGATTATTATCTTGAAATTATAGGTATGGATAATGTTTATGGTTATGATAAATTAACCCATAGTGCTAAAGGTGGTATTAGTTGTACAATGGAAACCATTGAAAATCTATTAGATATTGAATTTAATTATTATGCTAAATTTAATTTTACATCATTCTTAAATGTTATTGATGCATTAGGTGGAACAATTACTATTGATGTTCCAAAATATGATGTAGTAGGTAATGATGAAGGTTATTTTACAACTAAAATTGGTAGTTATACGATTTATCCTGGTGAAAATACATTTGATGCTGATGAAGCATTAGCTTTTGTAAGAGAAAGAAAATCGTTTGTTGATGGTGACAGCGTCAGAGGACAAAATCAGATGTTGATGTTAAAAGCGATTATTAAAAAGATATGTTCTACTTCTTTAATTACCAATATGGATCAAATATTTGAATCATTAGCTGATAGTTTTGAAACAAATATGTCTGATAGGGAAGTTAAAGCACTTATTAATATGCAATTGGATGATGGCGCTTCATGGGATATTCAAACATATCATTTAACAGGATATGATATTCGTACATTAGAACTTGCAACTGTTGGTAATGTTTCTTCTGTTAATCCTAATGGTTTATATGTAACAGAACCTAGTGAAGAATCAATTGCACTTGCTATATCTTATATTGAAGCTGTAATGAATGATGAAATCATTAAGCTTGATGATGAAGATGAGGAAGAAGAAACAGAAACATATACTGATTCGACTAACACGGAGGAATAGATATGTTAGTGATATTAAAAGAAAATGTTTTGAAAACAGATATTGATAGATTATTAAATATTGTAAGAAAATATGAAATTGAAATGATTCATGGTTCTTGTTTCGAATTACCTAATGATGTTTTATTGACTGATTTAGATGTATTAGAACATGATCAATCAGTGGATAAAATAGTTTTTGAAGATTATGTATCTGTAGAAAAAATAGTTAATACCTATGGATTATTAAGTGAATAAATTATCATTTTTCTTGCGAAATTCCATATATTTATGTAAAATAAAATAAATACAATGAAGAGAAGAAGTAAATAATTATGAAGCATATAGAGAGTTCTTGGCTGGTGGAAAAGAATGTTGGATGATTATTGAATACATCTTGGAGTAGGTGGCTGAATTAAGTAGGTTGACACGGTTACATCCGTTATCATGTTAGAGTATGTTGGTACTCGAAGAGGTTGCTGTTGTGAGGCAGTGACGAATTAAGGTGGTAACGCGATGGTCTCTCTCGTCCTTATGGATGAGAGAGGCTTTTTATATGAGGAGGAAATATTATGATTATTGTATTAAAGAAACGTGCTGATGATAATGATTTACAAAGAGTTTTGCAAAAGGTTGAAAATCATGGTGTACAGGCTCATGTTTCTAAAGGTGAAAGTGTGACAGTTGTTGGGTTGATTGGTGATACGACAAAAGTGGATCCAGAAATGATGGAAGTTGATGAAGCAGTTGATAAAGTTATGAAGGTAAGTGAACCTTATAAATTAGCAAATCGTGCTTTCCATCCAGAGGATTCTATTATTGATGTAGCAGGTGTTAAAGTTGGTGGTGATCATATGGCTTTGATTGCTGGTCCATGTAGTGTTGAATCAGTTGAACAAGTGACAGAGATTGCTAAAGCAGTTAAAGAATCAGGCGCTAATATGCTTAGAGGTGGGGCATTTAAGCCACGTACAAGTCCATATTCATTCCAAGGTATGGGAACTGCAGGATTGGATATTTTAGTAGAAGCAAAAAAAGCGACAGGATTACCTATTGTATCAGAATCAATGGATGCCAAGTATATTGATGAATTTAATGAAAAAGTAGATTTAGTACAGATAGGTGCAAGAAATATGCAAAACTTTGATTTATTAAAAGAAGTAGGAAAAAGATGTACAAAACCAATCCTATTAAAGAGAGGGTTATGTGCAACTTATGAAGAATGGATTATGAGTGCAGAATATATTATGGCTAGTGGAAATCCAAATGTTATCTTATGTGAAAGAGGCATCAGAACATTTGAGACATATACAAGAAATACATTGGATTTGCAATCCATACCAGTATTAAAGAAAATGACACACTTGCCAATCGTAATTGACCCATCACATGCAGGAGGAAAATGGTGGTTGGTAGAACCAATGGCTAAAGCAGCAGTGGCAGCAGGATGTGATGGATTAATGATAGAAGTTCATAATAATCCAGAGAAAGCATTATGTGATGGACCACAATCATTAAAACCAGAAAAATATGATGAATTATTAAAACAATTATCAGGTATTGCGAAAATAGTAGGCAAAGAATTATAAAAACCGCATTAGCGGTTTTTTTTAATACATATCTTTAAATTAAAATCATCAAAAAATGCTTTTGTTAATGCTAATCCTACTGCTTTTTGATAATTACCATTTGTATTACCATACTTTTCTCTACATAATGGATAAGCAATATCATGCACAATAGCACTAATCATTAATGTTTCTAATATATCTTTATTTATATTTTCATTTTCTCCTATAAGTCTAGCAAAACTTGTAACCTTTATGAAATGATTAATATCATGAATATTACTTTAACAATAATAAATCATCTTTTTCTGAAAATCATTTTATCATAGGAATATTCATTATACTATCATCGATTTTGTGTTAATGTTTAAGAAATCAAACAATTGTCATTTTGTATGCGATTTTTATGCTTTTAGATTCTAATATGAATTAATTATCCACAAAAACACTAATATTATGAGTAATTGTTTTTAAAAATACACATTTGTAATAAGCAAAGATTATATAATTTTAATAAAAGTGCTTACAAATTTAGGATAAAAACAAATATACAATGAAAGTTAGCTAAAAAACTAAAAATAAAATGCGAAAAAATTTATCAATTTGATAAAAATGCTTGACATGAGATTATAACTAGGTGTAAAGTACAAATATATAAAGAAGGGGGTAATTGTGTGTCAGTATTTATAGCGAATTTATCCAAATTTATTTCTCGATTCAACACTGCATTTGTAATGACAGTAGAAATCTCTATTTTATCATTATTTTTTGCAACTGTAATTGGGATTATAGTTGGAGTTATTAATACATCAAAAGGGAAGTCAATTCCAATGAGAATATTAAGAGGTATTGGTAGTGTGTATATTTTCATTATTCGTGGAACACCAATGTTGGTTCAAATCTTAATTATTTATTATGGTATTGCTTCAGCATTAAGACCACTTATTGGTTTTTCATGGCATAGCATTGGGGGCACTTTTACAGCTGGTGTTGTTGTATGTTCTTTAAATGCTGGTGCATATATGAGTGAGATTGTGAGAGGTGGTATTGAAGCTGTAGATCATGGTCAAGTAGAAGCAGCAAGATCTTTAGGCCTTACAAGTACACAAACGATGACATCTATTGTTTTGCCACAGGCTTTAAGAACAATGATGCCTTCAATCATTAATCAGTTCATTATTACTATTAAGGATACTTCATTGCTTTCAACTATTGGTGTAGCTGAATTGACAAATGCAGGTAAGATGATGGCATCTAATTGGTCTAGTCAAGTATTACTTCTGTATTGTACAATGGCTGTCTATTATTTGGTTATTTGTTCATTATTAGCTCAAGCATCAAAATATGTAGAAAAGAGGATGTCATATGGCTGAAAATAAATTAAAAGTATCAGTCAAGAATTTGAAAAAGAGTTTTGGTGACTTAGAGGTATTAAAAGATATTAGTTTAGATATTTATGAAGGTGAAGTTGTTTGTATGATTGGCCCTTCTGGTTCTGGTAAGTCAACATTTCTAAGATGCTTAAATAGATTAGAAGATATTACAGGTGGCTCTGTCATGATTGATGGCTATGATATTACTGATAAAAAAGTTAATATCAATAAAGTAAGAGAAAACATTGGTATGGTTTTTCAACATTTTAATCTATTTCCACATAAAACTGTGAAAGAAAACATTATGTTGGCACCGGTAAAATTAAAGAAAATGAGTAAAGAAGAAGCTAGTGAAACTGCAGATCAATTGCTTACAAGAGTTGGTTTGTTAGATAAAAAAGATGCTTATCCGGATCAATTATCTGGTGGTCAAAAACAACGTGTGGCGATTGCTAGATCACTAGCAATGAATCCAGATATTATGTTATTTGATGAACCTACCAGTGCCTTAGATCCAGAGATGGTCGGAGAAGTTTTAACAGTTATGCAGGATTTAGCAAAGCAGGGTATGACCATGGTTGTCGTTACGCATGAAATGGGCTTTGCTAGAGAAGTAGGTACAAAGGTTGTATTTATGGATAATGGATACATAGTAGAACAGGGTGATCCTTATGAAGTGATTAATCATCCTAAGGAACCAAGAACAATTGATTTCTTAAATAAAGTATTATAGGTATTGACACGTGAGTGTGAATATAAATTAACAGGAGGAAAGAGTAATGAAAAGATTATTAAAAATGGCCTTAGCTGGCTTATTAGCAGTTTCTTTAGTTGGCTGTGGTAGCAGCACTGATACAGACACAGATAGTGAAACAAAGACTTATATTATTGCTACTGATACAACTTATCCACCATTCGAAATGGAAGATGATGATGGTAATTTAGTTGGTATTGATATGGATTTAATTCGTGCTATTGCTGAAGATCAGGGATTTGAAATTGAAATTCAATCTTTAGGTTTCGATGCTGCATGTACTGCCTTAGAATCTGGTGAAGCTGATGCCGTTATTGCTGGTATGACAATTACTGATGCTAGATCAGAAAAATATGATTTTTCTGATGAATATTATGAAACTGGTGTTACAATGGGCGTATTAGCTGATTCTGATATTGATTCTTATGATGATTTAGAAGGTCAAGTTGTAGTTGCTAAAACATCTACAACTGGTTTGGAATTTGCTCAATCCATTGAAGATGAATATGGTTTCACATTAGAAGTTGTTGAAGAATCTGCATTGATGTTTGAAAAAGTTAAATCAGGTGAAGCAATTGCTTGCTTTGAAGATACTCCAGTATTAAAATATCAAATCTCTATTGGTGAATTAGATTTTGCTACACCTTGTGGAAATGAAAATCCTTCTTATTATGGATTTGCTGTATTAAAAGGTGAAAATGCTGAATTATTAGAAATGTTCAACACTGGTCTTGCTAACTTAAAAGAAAGTGGAGAATATGACGAAATCTTAGCAGCTTATGAATAGTATTTAAAAAGGATCAATCGATCCTTTTTATTTTCTTCTCATAATTGTTGATTTATGTTAAAATAAGATTATAAGTTATGAGGAGGGAAATCATGGGAAATTTTATTCGTAGAATCAAACGTTCACAAATATTATATGTAGTAGTTATTATTGCATTAGTAGCTGTGTTAGGTTTGCTTGTTTATGTATATAGAGGGAGCGGGAAAGTAGAAGATACAACTGTTGAACTTGAATTACAAAGTGATACAGTTAATATTGAATACGGAGAAAAGATATCTTTAGAGGCATCTGATTATCTAAATACATTAAAGGTTGATGAAGAAGTGATTGAAGAAACAACAGTTTCAACCGATGCTATTTATGAAACATATGACACTGTTGATGAAGATGGTGAAGAAACAACTGGAACATATGATTATCCAGCTGTTGGTGAATATACAATTACATTAACTTATGAAGATGTAGAAGCAACAGTTGCTTTAATTGTAGAAGATACAACTGCTCCTGAATTTATTAATCTAGAAGAAGAATATGAACTCAATGATGGTGAAACATTAGATGTTGCTGATTTTTCAGCAAAAGATTTTTCTACAATTACCATTACTTTAGATGATGATGAGGTTGATTATCAAGTCGCTGGTACATATACAGCTACTTTAACTGCTAAAGATAAATATAATAATGAAACAACTGCAGAAATTAAAGTAATTATCAATATTGAAGAAGTGGAAGAGGAGGAGGAAGAAGAAGAAGAGGAAGAAACTACAACAACTTCTACAAACTCTACTACATCTAGTTCTTCAAGAACAAATAGTAATAGTTCATCTAGCTCTTCTTCAAATTCTAGTAGTTCTTCTAATTCATCAAGCAGTTCATCTTCTTCTAGTAATACTAAACCATCTAGTTCTTCTTCAAGCTCTAGTAGTTCTAGTGGTTCAGGCAGTTCAAGTAGTTCTAGTGGTTCTAACACAGCTACTGATCCAGAACCAGATCCTGAACCAGAACCGGATCCGGATCCTGATCCTGAACCAGAACCAGATCCTGATCCAGAATCAATATTAGATGAAGAATAATTAAAAATAAATATTGCAAATAGTAAAAATAAGTATATAATATTAATTGAAAAGGAACTACAGATAATGTAGGTATCTCATTAAAATAAATTATAAGATGAAATAACTGACACAGATTTGGCGATATGGTCGGTTATTTTTTTTGTTTTGTAATAATTTAATGAGAGTTATTATATAAGTTATGACTGTGCAAAGCATAATCACATATTGTATTAGTAAACTAAAAGTTACCATACACTATCTTTATTAGACTGTTATTTCCTTAAGGATTACTATTCAAAGACGCTGACTTTTCTTTGAAAGATCAAAACAATGGATGATTCCATTGTTTTTTTTGTGTTTCAGTGAATTTTTTAATGGCCAAAATTGAAAATTTTTAATGGCCAAAATTGAAAATTGTTGACAAACGTGATATTTAAGCATAAAATAGACACATAGAACTACTGATATAAATACAGTGAAAAGAAGCGTAGACTATTTGAATATGCATAGAGAGTTTCTGGTTGGTGTAAAGAAATGATACGATATAGTTGAATTCATCTTGGAGTAGACGGCTGAAATCAAAGTAGGCTTGTCCGGGAATGCCCGTTAAAGCATCAGAGTATGAACCTAATAGTAGGCGTACTTAATGAGGTCTATATAGTAATATATAGATGAACTAAGGTGGTAACACGAAGATTATATCTCTCGTCCTTATTGGATGAGAGATTTTTTATTTATACAGTTGAATAATGAATAAAGGAGAAATATATTATGATTATCGTATTTAAACAAAAAACTAGTGAAGCTGATGTTAACAAGGTTGCTAAGAATGTAGAAGATTTAGGTTTATCTACACATATTGTTGTGGGTGAGGAGCAAACAATTTGTGGCATTATTGGTGATACTACAAAAGTGGATCCTAAGTCTTTGGAAGTATCTCCAGTGGTTGAAAAGGTTATGAAGGTAAGTGAACCTTATAAATTAGCGAATCGTGCTTTTCATCCGGAGGATTCTATTATTGATGTAGCAGGTGTTAAAGTTGGTGGTAATCATATGGCTTTGATTGCTGGTCCATGTAGTGTTGAATCAGTTGAACAGGTGACAGAGATTGCTAAAGCAGTTAAAGAATCAGGGGCTAATATGCTTAGAGGTGGGGCATTTAAGCCACGTACAAGTCCATATTCATTCCAAGGTATGGGAACTGCAGGATTGGATATTTTAGTAGAAGCAAAAAAAGCGACAGGATTACCTATTGTATCAGAATCAATGGATGCCAAGTATATTGATGAATTTAATGAAAAAGTAGATTTAGTACAGATAGGTGCAAGAAATATGCAAAACTTTGATTTATTAAAAGAAGTAGGAAAAAGATGTACAAAACCAATCCTATTAAAGAGAGGGTTATGTGCAACTTATGAAGAATGGATTATGAGTGCAGAATATATTATGGCTAGTGGAAATCCAAATGTTATCTTATGTGAAAGAGGCATCAGAACATTTGAGACATATACAAGAAATACATTGGATTTGCAATCCATACCAGTATTAAAGAAAATGACACACTTGCCAATCGTAATTGACCCATCACATGCAGGAGGAAAATGGTGGTTGGTAGAACCAATGGCTAAAGCAGCAGTGGCAGCAGGATGTGATGGATTAATGATAGAAGTTCATAATAATCCAGAGAAAGCATTATGTGATGGACCACAATCATTAAAACCAGAAAAATATGATGAATTATTAAAACAATTATCAGGTATTGCGAAAGTTGTTGGAAAAGAATTATAATTATAGGGGTGATAAATCATGGAAATGACAGTGAATTTAGGCAAAGATAGTTATCCTATATATATAAAGCAAGGTATATTAGATAATATTAATGCTTATATTGAACCTGTTTATCATGGAAGTAAGATTATGATTATTTCAGATGATCGTGTCTATAGCTTTTATGGAGATAAAATTGAAAAACAATTGAGTCAAACTTATCTTGTGGATCATGTTATTGTTCCCCATGGAGAGCAATCAAAAAGATTTGATATTTTACCTAGTATTTATAGTCAGATTTTGGATTTTCATCTTACTAGAACTGATTTAATTATTGCTTTAGGTGGTGGTGTTATTGGGGATTTAGCGGGTTTTGTCGCTAGTACTTATTTAAGAGGTGTTAAGTTTGTACAGATTCCTACATCATTATTAGCACAAGTGGATTCTAGTGTAGGAGGAAAAGTAGCGGTTGATTTACCTGAAGGAAAGAATTTGATTGGTGCTTTTAAGCATCCTACTATGGTTCTTATTGATCCTTTAACACTTCAAACATTAGAAGAGAGATTTATCAATGATGGTATGGGTGAAGTGATTAAATATGGTTGTATTTTTGATAAGGATTTATTTGATCGTTTGGCTAGTTATGAATCATTTGATGATTTATATAAAGATATAGATGAGATTATTTATCGTTGTGTAGATTTGAAACGTATTGTAGTTGAAAAAGATTTGTTTGATTTTGGTGATCGTTTGTCATTAAATTTTGGTCATACTTTAGGTCATGCTTTAGAACAACGTTTTCATTATGAAACTTATTCTCATGGCGAAGCAGTAAGTATCGGCATGGTTCAATTAACACATATAGCTGAATTAAAAGGTTTAAGTAAAGAAGGTACAAGTGAGCAAATTAAAGAAGTTGTTTCTCTTTATCATTTACCTTATGAATCACATGTATCAACAGCTGATTTAAAGGAAGCAATGTCTTTAGATAAGAAGAATATTCATTCTAAACTAAATTATGTCTTACTCAAAGATATAGGTCAATATTATGTATATCCTAGTGATTTATCATTTATAGATGAAGTGGAGGTTATATAAATGGCGATAGTGATAACACCCCAAAAACTCTGTGGTACAGTAACTGTACCACCCTCTAAAAGTATGGCGCATCGTGCTATTATATGTGCTTCACTTGCAAAAGGTACAAGTATAATAGAAAATATTGAATATTCTAAAGATATTCAAGCAACTATTGCAGCTATGAAAGCAATAGGAACTACAATTATAGAAAAAGAAGATTCATTAATTATTGATGGTTCTACAACTTATAGTAATCATCAATGTGAAATAGATTGTTTTGAAAGTGGCTCAACATTAAGATTTATGATACCTGTATCATTAGTTAATCATAATCAGGTTCATTTTGTTGGTGCTAAGCGTTTGGGTGAAAGACCATTAGATGTTTTTTATAAAATATTTGATAAACAAGGTATTCCATATCGTTATCAAGAAAATGTTTTGGATCTATCTATTGATGGTCAATTATCACCTGATGTATTTGAAATACCTGGAGATGTTTCATCACAATTTATTAGTGGTTTATTATTTGCATTACCATTATTAAATAAAGATTCTAAAATCATCATTACATCTCCTTTACAATCTAAAGGTTATATTGATCTAACATTACAAATGTTAAATCAATTTCATATTCAAATTATCAATCATGATTATCAGGAATTTATAATTCCAGGTAATCAACAATATTTAAGCCATAATTATCGTGTGGAAGCAGATTTTTCTCAAGCAGCTTTCTATTTAGTAGCTGGTGCTTTGAAAAATGATATTGTTTTAAAAGATTTGAATTTAGATTCTTATCAAGGAGATAAAGTTGTGATTGATTTCTTAGAAAAAATGGGAGCAAAACTTGTTGAAAAAGATGATGGTTATCAAATGACATGTGAAAGACTACATGCAACAGTTATTGATGGTTCACAGTGTCCTGATATTATTCCTATTATGGCTATAGCATGTAGTTTAGCACAAGGTACATCATTGATTCAAAATATTGGTAGATTGCGTATCAAAGAGTGTGATCGTTTAAAAGCAACCGTAGAAGTTATTCATTCTTTAGGTGGAAATGCTAAAGAATATGAGGATTCAATGGAAATTATTGGTTGTTGTCATTTAAAAGGTGGTGCTGTTTCATCTTATAATGATCATCGTATGGCGATGATGGAAGCGATAGCTTCAACGCATTGTCAAAGAAGTGTTGTGATTGATAATAAAGATTGTGTATCTAAATCTTATCCAAGCTTTTGGGAGGATTTTAAGATGTTAGGAGGTATATTTGATGAGTGCTAATTGGGGAACTAATATAGAACTATCATTGTTTGGTGAAAGTCATGGTAAAGCCATTGGAATTGTTATAGGAAACTTACCTGCTGGTATTCAATTGGATATGGATGAAATCAACAAAAATATGAAACGTAGAGCTCCAGGACAAAATAAAATGTCTACACCACGCAAGGAAAAAGATGAAGTAGAAATCATGAGTGGTGTTTTAGATGGTGTGACTACAGGCGCTCCTCTATGTGCTTTGGTTTATAACAGTGATCAGCATTCTAAAGATTATTCATTATTAAAAGAATGCATGCGTCCAGGACATTCTGATTATCCTGCTTATATCAAATATCATGGATTTAATGATGTCAGAGGTGGTGGCCATTTTTCTGGTAGATTAACTGCACCGATTGTTTTTGCAGGAAGTGTAGCTAAACAGATATTAAAACAAAAAGGAATCATCATAGGTGCTCATATACAAAGTATCAAAGATATTGAAGATCAACGTTTTGATATCAATATTAGTGAAAATGATATTGATCTATTATTACAAAAACCTTACCCAACAATTGATGATGCTATTTTTGATAAAATGCAAGGTGTAATTGAAGAAGCAAGAGTTAATCAAGATTCAGTAGGTGGAAAAATAGAATGTGCTATTTTGAATGTGCCTGCAGGTTTAGGAAATCCGTTTTTTGATTCGATTGAATCACATTTATCTCCATTACTATTTAGTATTCCTGCAGTTAAAAGCGTAAGCTTTGGTTTGGGAGAAGATATTACAAAACTTTATGGCAGTGAAGCTAATGATAGTTATTATTATGAAAATGATAAGGTTAAAACAAAAACCAATAACAATGGTGGTATTACTGGTGGGATAAGTAATGGTATGCCTATTATTTTTAGTGTTGGTATTAAACCTACACCATCAATCTCACAAACACAACAAACCATTAATGTCAAAACAAAAGAAAACACAACATTACAAATTAAGGGAAGGCATGATCCATGTATCGTTCCACGAGCAATAGTCGTTGTTGAATCAATGGCTGCTTTGGGTATTTTGGACATGATAGGTTAAATATGAAAGACTTAGAAACATGCAGAGCAGAAATTGATAACATTGATCAACAAATGTTACAATTATTTGAAAAAAGAATGGGTTTATCAAAACAAGTAGTTGAATATAAATTAGCTCATGATATGGAAATATTTCAATCAAATAGAGAAACTGAAGTTATTAATGATACTGTTTCCCAACTACAAAATGATGAACTTAAAGAATATGCTAAAAACTATATCCAGGATATAATGAATATTTCTAAATCCTATCAAGCTTCATTTATCCCAGTAGAAAGTAAAATAGAACTTAAAGAACCTAAAAAAGATCATTTACGCGTAGGTTTTCAAGGTGTTCCAGGAGCTTTTTCAGAACTAGCTTTAAGAATATATTTTGGTGAAGAAGCTGAACGTAAACACTATACAAAATTTGAAGATGTTTATGATGCATTAAATAATGATGAAATTGATTATGGTATTGTTCCATTAGAAAATTCATCTACAGGTGCTATTAATGATAACTATGATTGTATTAGAGATTATGGTTTTTATATTGTAGGGGAACAACATATTCGTGTATCTCAACATTTATTAGGTATCAAAGGAGCTAAATTAGAAGATATTACAGATGTATATTCTCATCCTCAAGGATTACTTCAAACCTCTAAATATCTACAAGTTCATAACATTACACCTCATGAATATACAGATACTGCTGAAGCAGCTAAATATATATCTGAAAAAAATGATAAGCATCTAGGTGCTATTGCCTCTGTTCATGCTGCAAAATTATATAATTTGGATGTTATAGGTGAAAATATTGAAGATATTAAAACCAACTCAACACGTTTTATTATCTTTTCTAAACACTTAGAACGTGTTGAAGGTGCTAATTGTGTAAGTATCGTCTTTACTACTAAGCATCAAGTTGGAGCGTTATATCAAGTTATTAAAATTATCAACGATCATCAAATCAATATGGTCAAAATTGAATCTAGACCAGTTAGACATACACCTTGGGAATATTATTTCTATGTTGATTTTGAAGGTAGTCTAGACGATTATAGTATTATTAAAGTTATTGAACGCATGAAGGCTCATACGAATACATTAAGGATATTAGGACATTATGTTAGATAAAAATATTATTTTGGTAGGTATTATGGGCAGTGGTAAGACAACGGTATCAAAACTAATTGCTCAAAAACTACATTTACCTTTAATTGATATGGATGATTATATTGTTGATAAATTTCAAATGACGATTGATGAAATGTTTAATATTAGTGAGGATTATTTTAGAGATAACGAAACAGAATGTTGTAAAGATATTGCTAAGTTAAAAGGCCATGTTATTTCGACTGGTGGTGGCGTTATTAAAAGGAAAGAGAATGTTTCGTTATTGAAAGAAAATGGGATTATCTTTTATTTAGATAGACCAATTCCTTTAATTGTTGATGATGTGGAAACATCTACTAGACCACTTCTTAAAGAAGGAGCAGATAAGCTTTATCATTTAGATGCAGAAAGACGTCAATTATATATTGACGCCTGTGATTATCATATTATTAACGATTCTTCTTTAGAAGAAGTTACAAATACAATTATAAACAAAATAGGTGCAAGATGAGGGCTTGCACCTATATTTTTTCCTTTTTGATATAGAGGAAAAGGATTGAATTATGAATGATAAATATGAGGTCCTTTATCATTCGTCAATACTATATCAAATTGATGTGTAACTTTTGTGTCACTTTTTGAAAAAAATAAACTTTTAAATACAGAAAAGGTAAGGAATCATCCTTACCTTATTGATTATAATAGTCCCATTTCAATCATTTTTAAGCCAATATCAACTGAGTTGTAAGCAGCACCTTTCATTAATTGATCAGCAACTACCCACATACTTAAAGCATGATCATTGTCTAAATCTTTTCTTACACGACCAACATGAACCAATTCATCACCGATAAATAAATTAACCATTGGATAAACTTGATTTTCAATATCATCATATAATTCTACACCATGAGAATGTGATAATAAATCAAATGCTTTATCTAAATCAATTGGTTTCTTTGTTTCAATATAAACAGATTCACTATGTCCTCGAAGTACTGGTACTCTAACACAAGTAGCATTCACTTTAATATCTTTATTAAAGATCTTCTTAGTTTCATTAACCATTTTCATTTCTTCTTTAGTATAACGATTATCTAAGTTAAATACATCTACTTGAGGAATACAGTTAAATGCTATTGGATAATGCTTCTTATCAGAAGCACAAGGTAAAGTTTTAGCAACTGGCTCTTTACCATCTAATACTTCTTGTGATTGACGATATAATTCTTCCATACCTGCAACACCTGCACCTGAAACTGCTTGATAAGTAGAAACAATAATACGTTCAATATCAAAATATTCATCCAATCTATTTAATGCACTCACCATTTGAATTGTTGTACAGTTTGGATTAGCAATAATACCTTTATGATTCTTTAAAGCATAAGCATTCACTTCTGGAACAACTAAAGGAACATCAGGATCCATTCTAAAATGAGAAGTATTATCAATATTCACGCATCCAGCCTTTACAGCATATTCCATATACTTAGCTGAAACACTACCACCAGCACTCCAAAATGCCACATCAATACCCTCAAAAGAATCCTCAGTTAACTCTTCTACAATAAACTTATGACCTTCAAATTCAATCTCTTTACCCTTACTTCTACTTGATGCTAATAACTTAATACTCTCAAAAGGAAAATGAAACTGAAAAATACATCTCAACATTTCCCTACCAACAGCACCTGTAGCACCAACAATTGCAACCTTATATGTCTTCATATTCTATCCTCCTAAAAATGCTTCATGTAATAAAACTTGAGCTTCTTGAACATCATCTCTATCAATATAACAAGAAATATTAATCTCACTACAAGATGTCATTTCTACATTAATACCATGACTCATCAAGGTATTATAAACCTTTTGATACATACCCTTGTTATTTTTAATACCAACACCAACCACAGCAACTTTACCAATATTGCCTCTTACAATCGTTTTTTGTGGTTTAAGAATTGGTTTTAAATCATTAATAATATCTACTACGATTGGAACATACTTATCATTAATAATCAAAGAAATATCCATTCTACCACCGCCAACTAAAACTTGATTAAACACATTCACATTCACATCTTCATCTGCAATTCTTTCAAACAATTGTCCTGCACCACAACCTTTAGCATCAACACCTGCTAAAGTAATACGTGCCTCATTTTGTGAACCTGTAATACCAGAAATAATCAATTCATTCAAATGGTCTTTCATGATCTTCTCATCTCCTAACACATATGTTCCTTGACTTTCATCAAATGAACTTCTAGCATGAATCACAATATTGTTTTTAGCTGCTAATAACACACACCTATGATTCAACACCTTAGCACCATTCTTGGAAAGCTCTAGCATCTCTGCATAACTAATATAATCTAACTTTCTAGCATCACTTACAATACGTGGATCAGCAGTATAGATACCTTTGACATCACTATATATTTCTACTTCACATGCATCAATCGCAACCCCAATAGCTACAGCTGACAAATCACTACCACCACGACCTAATGTTGTAATCGTACCATTTTGAGCATATCCTTGAAACCCTGGACATACAACAATATCTGATGATTCTAACTTTTTAAGAATATATTTCCCTTCAACAGTTGTAATGGTTGCACTAGTATGATGCTCATTGGTGATTATACCAAGTTCCCTATTGGTGACAGTAGATACATTATAACCTTTAGCTGATAATTCACTTTTAATCACTAATGTTGATAATGTTTCACCAATACTTGATAAACGATCAATCTCTTCATCCGTTAACTCATCTTTTTTCACAATCGATAACAAAGTATCTGTTGCATAAGGATCATCATAACGCCCCATAGCACTTACAACTGCCACAACTTTATTACCCTTATTGATTTCACGAATGATATTTTTATACATATGTTCACGAGTTTCTATGTTACGTGTCGATGTACCACCAAACTTTTGAACAATAACTTTCATCTCAATCCCTCACTTTGAATAAGTTATATGTTTCACCTTCTAATTGACTCTGTAAATCTTCTAATTCAATTGTATTTGTTATGTAGATATGATCTTTATTAAATGAAAAATAGGTTTCATAATCTAAATCCAAAGAATGATCACATCTAACATAATATTTAGATTTTGTAATAGGGAAAATATTTTCTTCATAATGATATTCATGCTTCCATATTTCTTCTTTACTTGTTTTAATAATATCGCTCACAACGGCACTAGCTGTAACATAACGGCCCGCACCCTTACCATAAAAAATAACATTTTCCAAATAATTACAAGTTATCTCTACTACATTATATGCTTCATTAACATTGGCAACAATGTCTTTTATACCAATTAATGTTGGAGAAACATCAATACCATAACCATTCTCTAATTTCTTTGCTTGAGCAATCAATTTGATCTTATAACCAAGCTTCTTAGCATAATCCATATCTTTCTTAGTCACACTTCTAATACCAGAAGCATGAATCTTATCAAAATCAAAGAATATCTCAAAAGCATTCATTGCTAAAATATAAATCTTATGAGCTGCATCAATCCCATCCAAATCCAAAGATGCATCAGCTTCTACAAAACCTAACCCATCAGCAATCGTTAAAGCTTCCTCAAAATCCAAATTATCTGTTTCCATTAATGTCAAAATAAAATTCGTTGTTCCATTTAATATACCTTCTATCTTACTAATCTCATTAGCCACCAAATCCTCCTTGGCTGGAACAACTACAGGAATACCACCACCTACAGATGCTTCATAATATATTTTTACATTATTCTTAGCAGCAGTTTCAAATATTTCCTGACCATAATGAGCAAGCAACGCTTTATTAGCAGTTACAACATGTTTACCATTATTTAAAGCTTCTAAAATAATCGTCTTAGCAATCGTAGTCCCACCAATTAACTCTACAACAACATCTACTTCCTCATTATTAATAACATCATGAAAATCTTTTGTATAAATAATTCCTTCAGGTAAGTCAACCTCTTCTAAAGCACAACCATACTTAATAGTCACTTCCTGATTAATCGTCCTCTCTAATCTTTCTTTTTGTTCAGTTAGAATTTCTACGACTCCAAAACCAACTGTTCCAAGTCCAACAATGCCTATCTTCATCCTCGTGCCCCCTCATCTAATGAAAAAAGCCTCTTTGAGGCTTATTGTATCAATTTCAACAAAGACACGCACCACTAACTATAAAAAACATATACTATGAATTTGTTAATGGAATATCCTCCTTTGTCGTTGAATAGATATTAGCATTTCTCTATCTATTTGTCAATAATTGTGTGTATTTAAAATATCTTTGATACAGTCGGATAAATGTGGCACAATATGGCGTGCATTTTGTTTCACTAGCTCAGGTGCATAGTCAAACGTATAACTATGATTCACAGCTTCTAATAAAGGCAAATCATTAAAATTATCACCAATACCACAAATATATTCACTACTTATCTGAAAATACTCTTGAATAAAACGAATTCCTTCACCCTTAGAACAACCCACTGCCGCAATATCAATATGTGGACCATTTTGAAAAGCTGAGATATATTGACCATACAATTCATTAATATGATCCTTAATCTTCGTCACCATCTCTACTTCATCTTCTTGATAATGAATAGAAAAACTACGTACTTTTTCATTTCTAATTTCATCCAATGATTCAATCATAGTCGCTGGATAATGACCATTTCTATCTTTATATATCTTATAAGCACCATTCACCGTTATAATAGACATATTACCATGATTCGTATACTCATAAACCTTTTCAATAATATCCATAGGAATCAATTTTTCAAAAATAATATTTCTATTCTTATCCATAATATAAGCACCACTAGATAGAATATAAAAATCAAAACTCAGATGAGCCAACATATCATAACCATCAGTAGGTGTCACAATCCCCTTAATATCTCTACCAGTACATAATCCAAATAAGTGTCCTTGCTTTTGAAATTCCTTAATCATTAATTCATCTTCATCTAATAAATGATCTCTAAACCATAAAGTATTATCAAAATCACTAGCTAATATATACATCTAATCACCCCTATAGTATTATAATGGATTTTTTCAAAATGATAAAGACAATACTTATAAAATATGTTATAGTAATGACGGAGATGATAATATGGATAATCAAACAATAGTTCTAACAAACGAAGATGGAGAAGAATTAAATCTACAATTATTAGATGTATGTGAATACGAAGATAAAGAATATGCAATTTTAATGGAAGTTACTGTAAGTGATGAAGCAGAAATTTATATTTTTGAAGTTGTTGATGATGAAGATGGTAATGATGCTTCTTATTATGAAGTTGAGGATGATGACGTTTTAGAAGCAGTTTTTGAAATATTTAAAGATGAATATCAAGATGTATTTCAATTTGAATAATAATTGAGAAGGATAGTTCCTTCTTTTTTTCTTGTCCAATTGATTGACACAGCTTTTATAAATAAAAGTTATCATTTATAATATTAAAAAAGAGAGGATGAGAATATGAAAAGATTAATGAAATTATTATTAGTAGGATTATTAAGTATATCTTTAATAGGATGTTCTGGTGATTCAAATGATTCATCTGACATTGAAACAAGTAATAATACAACTGAAAATGATGAACCAATCACAACGAATACAAGTGATGAAACTGAAACAAATAGCTATACAACTAGTGGAAAAGTTGTAACAACATCTAGTGGCAATGTTATGGCTGAAAATAAAGATACTAGTGAAATTAATACTGACGCTTTTGGAACTGGGATTAAAACCTATAATGTTCAAACAATTACCTTTTTAGATAGTTTTGATGCATTACCTATTGATATAGATTCTGATGTTCAATCATATGATATATCTGAAGATGAAGATGGATGTGTCATGCTGTATGTGAAATATTCCGAGACAGATGAAATGTATGATTTTTATATTGTGGGTGAAGGTGGTGTAGATGCCAATCCTGATAGTCGCTATCTATTTGCAAATTATAGATATGTCACAATCAATTTTAATGATTGTTTTTGTACATCTGATGTCACTGATATGTACGGTATGTTTATGAATAGTGAAGGTATAACTGATCTTGATGTAAGATGTTTTGATACTTCAAATGTTGAAAATATGGGAAGAATGTTTTCAGGTTGTGTTTCATTAACTGAATTAGATTTAAACAATTTTGATACGTCTAATGTGGAAGATATGTCTTATATGTTTTATAAATGTGGTTTTGTAGAGTTGGATTTAAGTAGTTTTGATACATCTAACGTAGAAGATATGTCTTATATGTTTTGTAATTGTGAATCATTAACAACTTTAGATATTAGTAACTTTGATATGTCAAATGTTGAAGATGATGAAAAGATGTTTGATAATTGTCCAGCAGGACAATAAAAAAATTTAAAATTCATGCAATATTTTTAATAACTAAAACATTATATAAATGAAAAGGGGCTTATCCATATGCATAAATTCAGCCCCTTTTCTTTATAAAGAAATGCATTATTAGTGAAAAAATAAACATTTTATGCAATAATTATAATGCTTTTTGCATTAAATAAATGAAAGGGGATTATGCATATGGAAAATAAAGAATTAGATAGTTTAATTCTAAAAATTCCCCAGGATAATAGTGCCTTTGACACTCTTTATACACAAACAAAAACCATTGTTTTTGCTTATATTATAAGTATTGTCAAAAATTATGATGAAAGTAGTGATATTTTACAAGAAGTATATATTAAAATATTCTTAGCAGCTAAAAATTATAAGTCTATGAAAAAACCACTAGCATGGATTTATACCATTGCTAGAAATGAATGTTATATGCATTTAAGAAGAAAAAAGATTGATCAGGAATATGATGATAATCTATCCTTGCCACAAAATATTGATATGGATAGTCAAATGATATTACAACAACTTTTTGAAGTCTTAAATGATATAGAAAGACAAGTTATTATTATGCATTCATTGTGGGGTTTTAAACATCATGAAATAGCTAGCTACTTAGATATTCCTATTTCAACATCATTATCTCATTATCGTAGAGGAATGAAAAAATTAAAAAAGGCAGGAGGCGATATGTATGACTAAGTTATATGATGCATTTTCTAAGATAACACCTGATAATTTAGATGCTATTCATGAAGAATTGCAACATCGAGATGAAAATATTATTGTAGATATGCCTACGCCTAAAAAGAAACGCTATGGATCGTTAGTTGTAGCTTTATTAGCAGTGATTTTAATTGTATGTACGGTTACATTTTATCCTTCGTCGTCTTCAACCATTATGGCTAAAGTAGACATTGATGTGAATCCAAGTATTGAATTTAGTATTGATGCTAATAATAAAATTGTTGAAGCAATTGCGACTAATGAGGATGGAAAGAATATCTTAGGAGATATGGATTTTACAGGTAGTGATATTGAGGTAGGGATTAATGCCGTTATTGGTTCTATGCTTATGCAGGGTTATATAGATGAATTAAAGAATTCATTATTAGTTTCTGTTATAGGAGATAATGAAGAAACGAATGAACAATTAAGAACACAACTAACCACAATGATTGAAGCATTATTACAATCAAGTTCTATTGATGGCTCTATCATGTCTTTAACTTTAACCGATACATCATCTATTGAAGATATAGCTAAGGAATATAATATATCTGTTGGTAAAGCTGAAATCATTCAAAAACTCATAGAATTCAATTCTAATTATTCATATGAAACATTAAAAGATTTATCAATTCATGACTTAAATATTCTTTTAGAGAACTATAATGTTACAGACGTTACACTTGAAGGAACTGCTAGTGTAAGTGAATATATAGGTCAAGATAAAGCTAAAAGTATTGCTTTAGAACATGCTAATGTATCAGAAAGTGATATAAGTGAATATGAAATAGAAATGGACTATGAAGATGGTACAATGGTCTATGAAATAGAATTTAAGGTAAATGGTATAAAATACGAATATGAAATCAATGCTTATGATGGTACGCTTATAAATGACGAACCAATCAATTCATCAAGTAGTTCTTCTACAACATCTTCAAGCACTTTTTCAACAAAAATCACTAAAGATGAAGCATTACAAAAAGCATTATCACATGCAGGTATTTCTAAAAGTAATGTTTCTGATTTAGATATTGAATATGATAAAGATGACAATATATATGAAGTTAGTTTTGAGTATAAAAATTATGAATATGAATATGAAATCAATGCTAATGATGGTAGCATTATCAATTATGAAAAAGATTATGACGATTAAGATGGAGTTATCCATCTTTTTTGTTATAAAGTTTATAATTGGACAACAAATTGGACAAATATACAAATAATTTTTCATTGAAAAATATATGAATTCATATATAATTTTATCATAGATAGTTGGAGGATGAGGTTATGAATTTTGGAGAAAAATTAGCTTTGTTTTTAAAACAAAGAAATATGAAAATTGTAGAGTTATCACAATTCATAGGATTGGATCGTGCTAATTTATATAAAATCGTTAAAGGAACAAGAAAATTACCAGATAAATCATATATACAACCAATTGCTGAGATATTATGTTTAACTAAAGAAGAAACTAATGAACTTTATGAAGCATATGAGATAGATGAAGTTGGAAGTTATGTATATTATCGTAGAAAAAAGGTCGAAGAAATATTGAAGTTATCCATTTCATGGGATGTAAGTTCCCCAATTTCGCTGTGGGGAGAGAAAGATAAATATAATCTAGATATTCATGATTTCCAATATTTTAGTGGTCAATATTCTATTGATTCCATATTAAGTCAAATGATGCTGATAGAAACCAAAAAAGAAAATCCTCATATTAGAATATTCAATCAAATAAAGAATGATTATATTATGAATACGATTCAATTTTTAGGTAATATGAATTCTCAAATTGTTATAACACATATATTTGGTATGAATAATTCGTTAAATCAAAATGAAAATGAATACTATAATTTGGATTATCTTATAAGTATATTTCCTATATTATCAAGTAATCTCCAATATCATCCTTATTATTTTAGAACATATATACCATATGCCAGTGAATATTCTTTCTTTTCCAACGTTGTTATAACATCAGATTATGTTTTTACATTCACAAATGATTATCAAGATGCTATTATCTACAATAATCAGAACATGATAAATATTTATCGAAACATGTTTCAAAAATATCTAAAAAAATCACAACTGTTAATCAATAAAATGGATTATATTGATTATTGTAAATCCATATTTGTAAAACAAGAGCTTATTTACACAACACCATGTCCTACTCATGTATTAGGGTTGGATGAAGTTCAATTGGTGAGTGATCATATACGCGATGAATTTTCGCAGAAATCCACTTTTATGGAATTTTATAGACAATATTTACAAATGCAACAAATTTATTTGAAAAACAACACAGGGAATACGCAATACTATTTCACTAAACAAGGACTAGAATATTTCTGTGAAACAGGATATTTTCATGATATTCCTGCGTCATTACTTTATCCATTGACACATGATGAGTTATTATATTTTTTGGGTAAATGGAAAGACTTCGTTGAAAATTATCAATATATTACAATGTTGGACATACCAGCATTCCCTGGTGATAGTACTACAGTTATATCTTTTGATGATAATCGTTTAAGTTTCACTTTTATTACTTCTAAAGGTATACCTATATGTGTGACTATCAACGAAGCAAGCATTTATAGTGCCTTTCATGATTATTTTCATCATATTATTGAAAATAAGGCTATATCAAAAGAAGAAACAATTAATATGATTGATGAGTATATTCAAAAACTCGAAAAGCAATATTAATTGCTTTTTTTAATTTCTTTGTCCACTTGATTGACACAGAACATTTTGTTCAATATTTATGATAAAGTATATTCAGTATAATTAAAATTTTGAAACACAAATAAATATAATTAATAAGAGAGGGGTTAATAAAATGGCTAAGTTTTGTGGAAAATGTGGAACGCCATTAGACGAGAATGGTTTATGTCCAAAATGTGATCATAAGAAACTTAATCAATTAAAGAATAGAGTAGAAGATGAACAGGAAGAACCAAAGAAGAAAAACAAGGTATTTATCATTATTGGTGCATTGGTTATTATTGCAGTTATTGCATTAGCAACTTATTTCTTATTGAATGCTGTATTCAATAAAGATACAAGTAAGCAAGAAAATACCAATGAAGTTGTTGAAGAAGTAGAGGAAAACGAAGAGACTGAAACTGAAGATGATACGGAAGAAGGTCTTGTAATTAATACATATGATTATACTGTAGAAGTAGGGGAATATGTTGATATTGATATGGATGATCATGGTGGTTATACAATTAAATCAAATGATTTTGATGTGGTTACAGTTGTTAGAAAACAACTGTATGGTGTAGGAGTAGGTGAAACAACGGTAACGATTACTTATCAGTCACAAGAATATACACTTAATGTAACGGTTGTTAGTAGTAGTGTAGAGGCAACAAAGACAATTAGTATGAAGAGTTATGAAGCATCATCAACTTTAGCAAGCCAGGGATCATATAATTATAAAGCAAGCAATTTATTTGATGAAGATTCAAATACTTGTTGGTGTGAAGGTGCAGATGATGATGGTATTGGTGAAAGTATTACGATTACTTTTAATGAAACAACAGAATTAGTAAACTTTGTTTTGTCTAATGGTTATCAACGTACAAGTGATACTTATAGCAATAATGGACGTGTAAAGGTATTAGAATTTACTTTTGATGATGGCACAGAAACAATAACAGTAGACGATTCAAATAGTGCAAAAAAATATACTTTTAGTGATACACATATAACAGATAGTGTTGTAATAACGATTAAAGACGTATATGAAGGAACAAAATATTCAGATACATGTATATCTGAATTACAATTAAATGTATTAGTTTAAAGGAGAAAAAGATTATGGGAATGTTTGATGATTTAAAAAAGAAAGTTGCAGATATTAGTGATAAAGCCATGAATAAGACTAAAGATTGGTCAGATACAACAAAACTTAATTCAACAATTAACGCTGAACAAAAGAAAATTGATAATAACTATTATTATATCGGTAAATTATACGCAACTATGCATGCTAATGATTATGAAAGTGATTTTACTTAAAGAAATGCCAAGAAAGCCTGCTACTTTAGTAGCGGGATGAATTGGCATATTTTTTTAAATTAAATACGAAATTCCCAAATCCCTATTTAAATCTTTATATAAATTTGCTATAATATATTTAGATATAAAAATGTTTGGAGGAATTTCAATGGCAGTTCATACTTTAAGACTAAAGCTAAAAGTTAATTCTGAAATAAGTTATAATCTTGAAAAACGTTTTAACTGTGTCAACAGATGTCACAATGTTCTTGTAAGACGTTCTATTCAGTTGTTGAATAAGCTTGATCATTCTCAAAGATATCAGTTTATGAAAAAAGCATATTTCTTCTTTAGCACTCAGGATAAGCTATGTGCTTCCAAGGATTACTTTCTCCCTAAGATTATTAAAGAAATGAATGAATACAGAGAAGAAATTGGTTTAACTGAATATGCTCTCCAGAATTATATCAAGAAATTCCAGCATGATAATGCTCATCTTATTTCTTCTCAGCAGGCCCAGGTTGAGGCTACACGTGTTTTTAAAGGCGTTGAAGAAATTCTCTTTGGTGATGGCAAGAAGCTGCATTATAAAAAGAGAAATGAACAGCATACCATTGGCTGCAAAAGCAACCGCAATGGTGTTATATATGATAAGGATACTCATTCTATAACACTTACATCACCTAAAAAGAAATCTTTAATAACTATTCTATGCAAGATACCAAAAAGAAAAAAAGATCTTGAATATTTTAATGAATCTATCAATCATAAAATTAAATACTGCTATCTTGAAAGAAAGATGTTCAATAATGGCTGGCATTACTATGTTATTATCTATCTTG